>JANPGQ010000219.1:0-2973 GCA_031423975.1 Cytophagales bacterium
GCTCCTTTTCGTTGAAAAAATATCGTGAGAAATTGAAGGTTAGTTTACATTCATCAAGGGCTTTGTTGGGGGAATCTGAGTCGTTTATTAGGAGCATTTTAGGGTTTGCTTTGCATTTCTCAATAAAAACGGAAGTCTTCGCTTCAAGCGAAGACTTCCGTAAATTAATACTATTTAAAAAAACCAAATCATTTTCCCTGTGCCTCCACAACCGCAATCGCTACCATGTTCACAATCTCACGGACGGACGAACCTAATTGCAATACGTGTACGGGCTTGCGAAGACCCAATAATATCGGTCCGATGTACTCAATATCAGAGGTTTCTTTCAATAAATTGTAGGCAATATTAGCAGCGGATAAGTTGGGGAAAATGAGTGCATTTGCTCCTTCTTCTGCTAATTTTGAGAAGGGATAATTTTCCTTAATCAGCTCATTATCAAAGGCTAAGTGAGCTTGCATTTCACCTTCCACAATCATTTCAGGGTGTTTTTTTTGCAAAATTGCTGTTGCCTCACGCATTTTCACGGCATCATCGCCATCGGCTGTTCCAAAGTTGGAATAGGTTAAAAGGGCTATCCTTGGTTTTAGGTTAAACTGCTCAACGGCTTTGGCGGTTAGCTCCGTAATTTCTACAATATCCTCTACCGTTGGGTTGAAATTGACGGTTGTATCCGAGAAAAATATAGGACCTTTTTTGGTCAAAAGGATATACATACCCGCCACTTTTTTTACGCCATCTTCTCGACCAATAATCTGTAAAGCGGGACGAATGGCATCAGGATAATTACGAGTCAGACCCGAAATCACACAGTCAGCATCGCCCGTTTCTACCATCATTGAAGCAAAATAACTGCGTACTTGCATCTGTTTATGGGCTTCGTATTGGTTATAACCACGGCGTTTTCTTTTCTCGAAAAATAAATCTCCGTAGTGTCTTAAGCGTTCTACTGTTTCAGTGGCACGAGTGTCAATTATTTCTACATCATTGATTTCCAGATTATTAGTAGCAATAATCCCTTTTATTTTTACAGAATCTCCCAATAAAATCGGAATGCAAATTCCTTCGTCTTTCGACTGCTGAACGGCTTTCAAAACCTTCAAATTCTCGGCATCTGCAAAAACCACTCGCTTAGGATTCCGCTTCGCACGGTTGATGATGTATTTGGTTAATTGATTATCAAGTCCTAAACGTTTGCTCAATTCTAATTCATAAGCATCCCAATCCAAAATCGGTTTTTGAGCCAAACCCGACTCCATCGCCGCACGGGCAACGGCAGGGGCAACCGTTGTAATTAAACGTGGGTCAACGGGTTTTGGGATGATATAATTTCTACCAAATGAAAGATTTTTTTCATTATAAGCCAAATTCACAATGTCGGGAACGGGCTTTTTTGCTAACTCTGCCAAGGCTTTGGCGGCTGCCATTTTCATATTTTCGTCAATCTCGGTGGCTCGCACGTCCAAAGCACCTCTAAATATGTACGGAAAGCCCAAAACGTTATTCACCTGATTGGGAAAATCTGAACGACCCGTTGCCATAATAATGTCCTCACGGGCGGCTACGGCATCTTCGTAAGAGATTTCAGGGGTTGGGTTTGCCATCGCAAAAACGATTGCATCAGTTGCCATTGACTTAATCATAGCTTGCGAAACAATGTTGCCGACCGATAAGCCCAAAAATACATCTGCTCCCACCATCGCATCGCTAAGGCTATGAATATCAGTACGTTGTGTGGCAAAAGGCTGAACGTATTTGTTCAAATCTGTCCGTAGGGACGAAACCAAACCGTCTTTATCGAACATCAAAATATTCTCGGTTTTTGCTCCTAACAATTGGTATAATTTTACACAAGAAAGTGCCGCAGCACCCGCACCTGAAATCACAAAACGACAGGTAGCAATATCTTTATTGACAATTTCTAAGGCATTCAACAAGGCAGCTCCCGAAATGATGGCGGTACCGTGCTGGTCGTCGTGCATGATGGGGATATTCAACTCTTTGCGGAGGCGTTCCTCAATCTCAAAACATTCAGGCGACTTAATATCTTCGAGGTTTACGCCCCCAAAAGTAGGCTCTAAAATCTTGACGGTACGGATGATTTCTTCGGGGTCTTCGGTGTTGAGTTCAATGTCGAAAACGTCAATATCGGCAAAAATCTTGAACAAAACTGCCTTACCTTCCATCACGGGTTTTGAGGCTGCCGCTCCGATATTTCCTAAGCCCAAAACGGCTGTTCCGTTGGAAATAACAGCGACTAAATTGCCCTTGGCGGTGTATTTATAGACATCTTCGGGATTGGCGGCGATTTCCAGACAAGGTTCGGCAACGCCTGGGGAATAAGCAAGAGAAAGGTCTCTTTGGCTTTCGGTTTCTTTGGTCGAGATGACCGCAATTTTACCTGGACGACCTTTGGAATGATAGTCCAAAGCATCTTGTTTTCGGATTGGTTTTTGACTCATAATTTATTCCATGGCATCCTGAATAGGAATTTATGGGTGGTTTTACTTAATTAAAAAGAAAGTGTTTTCAAAGATACCACAATAATTGATACGAATTTACCGCAAACACGCAAAATACGCTTTGTTTTCCTACGTTGCGTATTTTGCGTCTTTGCGGTGAATCAAAATTTTAATTTACTTCAATACTCCAAGTTTGTTCAAAAATCCCATCAATTCCCAAAGCAATAATTCCCTCTTTTTCGGTCAATTCTTGGGTATGATTTTCGCTATCGGCAATGCCACACCACGGCTCAATACAAACAAAATTCGCATCCTTTGCCGCCCAAATACCAAGATACGGAAAGCCTTTAAAATCGAATTTTAATTGACGACTCGTTTTATCAGATTTCAAAATGACCTCCGTAGATTGAAGGTTTTTGAACACGATGGCATCATCATAAAATAGCTCTTTCGTTAGGGCTAAATGCTTGGTATTCAGCAAGAAATCTGTGGAATGGTCTGCTATTAATCC
>JANPGQ010000220.1:0-4697 GCA_031423975.1 Cytophagales bacterium
GTGGCACAGAATTTTAAGTCTCAAAATATAGAAATCAATGCAGATTTACTCCAAAAAGGATTTAATGAAGTCATGAAAGGAGAGAAGACTCCTTTCAACGATATGATGGCTAATCAATTAGTTCAGAAGTATATGCAAAAAGAACAAGCAAAGGCTTTTGAACCCAATAGAATATCGGGCGAAAAGTTTTTGGAAGAGAACAAAAAGAAGGAAGGCATTGTTACGTTACCAAGTGGATTGCAATACCAAATCATGAAAGCGGGTGATGGTCCAAAACCTGCTTCAACTGACAAAGTGAAAACCCATTATCACGGTACTTTGATTGATGGAACTGTGTTTGATAGTTCTGTTCAAAGAGGCGAACCGATTACTTTTCCAGTTACAGGCGTAATACCAGGTTGGATTGAAGCGTTACAATTAATGCCAGTTGGTTCAAAATGGAAATTATTTATCCCACAAAATTTAGCGTATGGAAGTCGTGGTAGTGGACCGACAATTAAACCGTATTCTGCTTTAGTTTTTGAAGTTGAATTGTTAGGAATTGAAAAATGAAAAATAATATGACAAAATACCTGCTTTTGCTTTTGCCAATTTCGCTTTTGGCGTTTTTTGGCTTGAAATCTTATTCACCAACTGCTCAAAATCATACTACCATAGCATATCAATATGTAGCGGATGATTTGCAACCTACAGCTACTCAGAAAAAAGTGGAAAATATGGTTTCAGAGATTTTGAGTAACTATCATTATCGAAAAGTACCCTTGAATGACTCGCTTTCATCTAAAATATTAGATTCGTATATCAAAGAATTGGATTTCAATAAAATGAATTTTACTTCGGATGATATTGCAAGTTTTGAAAAATTTAGATACGAATTGGACGACCAATTGAAAAGCGGAGATCTTTCTGCCGCCTATCAAATCTACAATGTTTATCGTAAAAGAGCCAAAGAACGCTTTACGTTTGTAGCATCTTTATTGAATAAACCAACGGATTTCAAGATTGATGAAACTTATACGCCCGACCGTGAAAAAGCTACTTGGGCAAAAGCTTCAACTGATTTGGATGATATTTGGAGAAAAGCAGTGAAAAGTACCTTATTAGACTGGAAAATCAGTGGCAAGGCAGATACGTCTGCCGTGAAAGATTTGAAAGAAAGATATAAGCGTACTGAAAAGTATTTTGATAAAACTAAAAGTGAGGACGTTTTCCAGCAATTCATGAACGCTTTTACGGAAAGTGTTGACCCACATACTACTTATTTTATTCCAAAAACTGCCTCTACTTTTAATCAAGAGATGTCGCAGTCTTTGGAGGGAATTGGAGCAACTTTGAGAAATGAAGGAGATTATGTTCAAATTGTGGATTTGATAGTGGGTGGACCAGCTTATAAAAGTCATCAGCTTACTGCCAAAGACAGAATTACTGCCGTTGCCCAAGGAGATGATAAACCATATCAAGATATTGTAGGATGGTTTACTGATGATGCCGTAAAATTAATAAAAGGACCAAAAGGAACAGTTGTTCGTTTGAAAATTTTGTCAATTGATGCCCCAACAGGAGCAATTCCGAAAGAAGTTCGTATTGTTCGTGAAAAAATTAAATTGGAAGAAGGCACAGCCAAAAAAGAAATCATCAACTTCAATCGTGATGGAAAAGATTATAAATATGGCTTAATTACTATTCCACTTTTCTATCGTGATTTTGAAGGAGCAAGAACTGGTGAGCAAGGTTTTAAAAGCACAACTGCAGACGTAAAACGTTATTTGACTGAACTAAAAGCTGATAAAGTGGATGGTATTATTGTTGATTTACGTAATAATGGTGGTGGTTCTTTGACCGAGGCGGTAAGTTTAACTGGTTTATTTATTACTCAAGGTCCCGTTGTTCAACGTAAACAATCAGACGGTGAAATTTCGGCAGAATATGACAGAGATGCTTCAGTTACTTATGATGGACCAATGTCTGTTTTAGTAAATCGTTTCTCGGCATCAGCTTCTGAAATCTTTGCTGGAGCAATCCAAGACTACAAGCGTGGTTTAATTATCGGAGAACAGACGTATGGTAAAGGAACCGTTCAGAGTTTGATTGACTTAGAGCGTTTCTTGAAGGGTGAACCCGAAGGTGTTGGTCAATTGAAAATTACGATGGAAAAATTTTATCGTATCACGGGTAGCAGTACACAACACAAAGGCGTTACACCGGATATTGAGTTGCCATCGTCATTCAGTGCTTCTGAGTTTGGTGAAAGTTCACAGCCAAGTGCTTTGCCTTGGGATATGATTGCGACCACCAAATATACGCCTACCAATAATGTTACGGAGAAAGAAGTGGCTTTGCTTCGTGGAAAATATCAGGAGGACTTGAAAACGCAACCTGATTTGAAGAAACTTTTGACCGAAATTGATAATTACAAAAAAGCAAAAGAAAAGAAGACGGTTTCGCTACAAGAAGATAAGCGTAAGAAAGAAATCGAAGAGCAAAAGAAGAAGAATTTGCTTGATACTGATGATTTGTTAGGTGAGGAATCAAAATCATCAAGTTCTGCGATTGGTGGGGCAACAAAACCTGCTGCTCCAAAACCCGCAACTGATTCAACCAGTATTGCACAGGCAAAAATCAAAGCCTTGAAAGATAAGCGTGAGAAAGATACTTATTTGAAAGAGACAGAAAGATTGATGACTGATTTCATAATAAGTACGCCTGCAAATGTGAAGGTTACGCAAGTTGAGAAGAAAAAAGAGTAGATTTTACATAATAGATTTTACATAATAGATTTCAAAAAGCCTCTCAGAAATTAATCTGAGAGGCTTTTTGCTTGAAAGACCGTTCACCTTTTACCGTTCACCCTTAACCGTCATTGAGGCTTCGATTTTATCAAAATCAATTGCACCACAAGAACCACAACCTTTTGAACAACCTGCTTTGTTTTTTAAACTAAAATTCTTTCTAACAATATTCCCTAAATAGAAAATTGCGGAGAGAAATATGAGGGCAATAATAATATTTTCCATGATGTTATAATGATTGATTCCAATGATTCTGAATCAACGCTTCTAATTCTGAAAACATACCACAGCCCGCAATTAGTTCACGCCCGAATATGAAATCATCACCACTTTTAAAATCAGCGACAAATCCACCTGCTTCCTGTACGATTAAAGTACCCGCTGCCACGTCCCAAGGTTTTAGGTTATATTCAAAAAAACCTTCAAAACGTCCGCAAGCCGTATAAGCTAAATCAACGGCTGCTGCCCCAAAACGACGCAATCCATGAGATTTTTGCATTAATTCTTTTAAAATATTGATGTAATTATCCATCAATTCAAAGTCATAATACGGAAAACCTGTTGCAATTAAACTATCTTTCAATAATTTAGCCGATGAAACTTTAATAGGTTTTTCGTTCAAATAAGCTCCGCCACCCAACCAAGCCGTAAAAGATTCATCCCGATTAATTTCGTAAACAACGCCCGAGACAATTTTCTTTTTGTACATTAAAGCAATCGAAATCGCAAAAACAGGTAAACCGTGCATGTAGTTAGTCGTGCCATCCACGGGATCAATTATCCACGCAAATTCCTGGTTTTGAGCTTGTTCTACCGTTCCTTCTTCGGCAATAAAACCAGCATTAGGAAGAATTTTACGGAGTCCTTCTACTAAGCGTATTTCAGTTTCTTTATCCACATAAGAAACCATATCGTTCAATCCCTTGTATTCGATACTTTCACGATTAAATTCTGCGGCGGCTTTTCTAACAAATTCGCCCGTCTGACGAGCCAATGCTGAAACTTGTGAGGTTATTTCTTCTAAATTCATAATTTCGATGTTCGGTTTTCGAGGCGACAGTCGCTCGGTTCGATGTTTGGATGTAAAATTATTTACGCTGAATTCAAATTCATAATCTTTTTACCATTTTTTTACCCAAAAACATAACTAAAAATACTGCCCCAACAGCAATTAGTACGGGTAAAAATACACTTAAAATAGAAAAAATCACTGATAGCACATTTTCTATTGTCGCAATAATGGGATTACCAAAACCTGCCGTAGTAGCAGTGGAAGCCAATCTGCTGGCGGTTGTGCCTAATTGTACGATTCCCGCACTGCCCCCTCCTACTAAGAAACCCAAAACCCATTTCATAGTTGGAGAAATATCTCCACCCAAAAAAGAAGTAGTCAGAATTGTACCTGCAACGATGGATGCGGGCGTAGCGATGGAATCCAAAAGATTATCAAACCAAGGAATGTAATAGCCAATAATTTCCAAAATTGTAGCCGAGGCAAAAATATAGAAAGCTGTCATGGTTCCCATCCAAGCAAAATCCTGCCCGAAATGATAATGACCTGACAGTGCAGCGATATTTGTAACCAACATCGGTACAAATATTCTAAATCCACAACAAGCAGAAAGCCCAATGCCGAGGGCGAGTGAAGTAATTAATTCCATGGTTCTTTACTTTCCTATACAAAACTTACTAAATATATTCGTCAATAAATCATCCGTGGTAATTTGTCCCGTAATCTCCCCTAAATGATGCAGGGCAAAACGAATGTCTTGAGCTAAGAAATCGCCTGTAATGCTATGATTTAAACCTTCCAACACATTATTTAAAGCCTCGTTAGTTTGAGAAAGATGCTGAAAATGGCGGAGATTAGTAACCACTGTATCGCCAGATTTAATTTCTTTAGTTTTT
>JANPGQ010000221.1:0-11788 GCA_031423975.1 Cytophagales bacterium
GTCTTAAATTTGATTGTAAAAAATTGTAAATCTTATAGTTCATTTTTAAATAGAAAATATTATTTATCAACAAAAAAAGGCGAGTCTCACGAACTCGCCTTCTAATTTACTCAAAATCTATCATTTACGCATAAAATCCAACCCCAGCTTCCGCCATCTCCCGCAATTTTGCCGTTGGTTTAAATCGTTCGCCATACGTGGCTGCCAGTCTATCACATTCGGAAACGAAGGTTTTTATGCCTACTGTATCCACAAATGATAGCGTTCCACCTAAGTATGGAGGGAAACCCCAGGCGAAAATTGAGCCTAAATCTGCTTCTAAATTACTACGTAGTACGCCTTCTTCTTTGCATTTTATGGCTTCTAAAACTTGACGATATAACAATCTTTGCTTAATATCATTCGTACTGATTTGCTCTGCTTTTACAGGGAAAAGCTCTGCTAATCCACTCCAAAGATGTTTTTTTCCTCCTTCTGGATATTCATAAAAACCTGCTTTTGCCTTCTTACCCAAACGCCCCATTTCGGTAAATTGCTTGCTTACTTGATAGGTTGTGTCGGTTTCTGCCAATACACCATCTTTTACGGCTGCTCCCGAAATCTTATAGGCTAAATCCAAAGCCACTTCATCCGAAACCGCCAAAGGTCCAACGGGCATTCCTATTTGTTTAGCTACGTTTTCAATCACTACTGGATTTGCTCCGTCTTTCAACAATTCGATGCCTTCTGAGGTATATGTTCCGAAAACTCTTGACGTATAAAAACCTCTAAAATCATTCACCACGATTGGAGTTTTACGAATTTTTTTCACGTAATCCATCGCCAAAGCAAGGGCATAATCAGAGGTTTCTTTACCCATGATAATTTCTACCAATTGCATTTTATCAACGGGTGAAAAGAAGTGGATTCCGATGAAATTTTCAGGTTTTGCTGATGCTTTTGCCAAACCCGTAATCGGTAAAGTTGAGGTATTTGAGCCAAATACGCCTCCTTCAGTCAATAAAGGTTCTGAATCTTTAGTTACGGTTGCTTTCAATTCACGATTCTCGAAAACGGCTTCGATGATTAAATCTGCCCCTTCAATGTCGGCGTAATTATCAGTCGGTTTAATAAGGTTCAAAATACCCTCGGCTTTCAGCGAATCCATTTTGCCTCTGTCCATCGCCTTTTTCAACAAAGCTCTTGAATATTCTTTCCCTTTCTCGGCGGCTTCCATCGAAACGTCCTTCAACACAACTTGAATTCCTGCCATTGCTGAAACGTAAGCAATACCTGCTCCCATCATGCCTGCCCCTAAAATTCCTAATTTTTTAACATCAGTTTTATCAATTCCTTTCGGGCGATTTGCTCCTTTATTGACTTCGTTCAAACCGAAAAACATGGTACGGATTAAATTTTTGGCAACGGAGGAATTGGCAACTTTCACGAAATAACGTGCCTCAATGCCAATCCCTTTGTCAATATTCACCAAAAGTCCTTCATAAACGCATGATAATATGGCAACGGGCGAAGGATAATTTCCCTGCGTTTTGTTCAGAGTCATTGCCGTGCCACCCATCATCAATTGTACGCCTTTGGGAGTCAAAATATTTCCTCCTGGTACTTTGAAATTCTCACGAGCTTGAATTTTGCCCGTCTTTCTATTCACTTCGTCCCAAGGCTGAATGGCGTTTGGATTGGCATTGATAAAGGCAAAAGCCTTGTCCATCATCTCTTCGGGCGTTTCTGCCAATTCATTAATCATACCCATCGAAAGGGCTTCTTTGGGAGAAACTTTTTTACCTTCCAACAACATAGGAGCCGCCATTTCCATACCAATCATGCGGGGCAAACGTTGCGTTCCACCACCGCCTGGCAAAAGCCCAACGGTTACTTCGGGTAAGCCAATTACCGCCTTCGGGTTATTCAAAGCCACTCGATGATGACAAGCCAAACAGACCTCATAACCTCCGCCCAAAGCCGTACCATTCATGGCAGCCACTATGGGTTTCCCATTGGTTTCCATCTTCCGAAAAATGCCATTCAAGCCCATTGAAAGCTTAAATAGCTCTTCTGGAGCTTTACCATTATTTTCCAAAATCATCTTCAAATCTGCTCCCGCAATGAATTCTGGACGTTCAGAAGTGATGATAATTCCTTTTACCTCAGCATCAGCGTAAGCCTTTTCCAAAGCCTCAGCTAAAGCAGTAATTGATTCGCTATTGAGTACATTCATCGGCTGATTCGCCACATTGATGCTGAGGATAGCTACGTTATTTTTTATGTTGTATGAAATCATTTCTTTTATTGGTTCACGGTGAACGGTTCACGGTGAACGGTCTATTCGGTAAACGGTACACGGTGAACGGTACACGGTTTGCGGTTAATTTTTTGGTAAATGATTCACTAATAATTGTGACTCATTTACCTTTTACCGTGTACCTTTTACCCTTTACCGTGAACCGTTTACCGTGAACCATTCACCGATTAATTCACCAAATTAGATTGTTTTCGAGCTTGAATTAACCTATAAAGCATTGAAGCAATTTTCTTTGTTTTATCGACTAATTCCATACCCACTTTTTTATCAATAACATTTAACTGAATAGCTAAATATATCTGAGTCCTTAATTCGGCTGCTGACCCTCTGGCAATGTAAAGAAATTGAGCGAATTCTTTATTAGTTTGTCGTTCAAAACCTTCTGCAATATTAGATGGAACAGAAACGGCTGCCCTTTGCATCTGGTCTCGAAGTCCATAATCTTTACATTCTTTCAGTAAATTATACACCTCAACAGTCAATCGCATTCCTTCTTTCCAAACCTCCAAGTCCTCAAAAGAATCAGCTTTCATATCTTTCTTTGTTTAAATTTCGGTATATGGTAAAAGGTTCTCGGTGAAGTTGTCGGTGAGCCGTTTACCGTTCACCGTGTACCGATAATTACACCCTTTCAATAACCGTAGCAATCCCCATTCCGCCACCGATACACAAACTGGCTAAACCTGTTGATTTGCCTGTTCTTTCCAACTCATCCAAAAGCGTCATCAAAATTATTGCACCCGTTGCTCCGAGTGGATGTCCGAGGGCGATTGCTCCACCGTTTACGTTTACTTTGGCAGGGTCCACACCCAAAGCATCCATAAACAACATCGGTACTACGGCAAAGGCTTCATTGATTTCAAACAAATCTATATCATTGATATTCATGCCATTACGTTTCAAAACCTTTTGCGTTGCGGGTACTGGACCCGTCAGCATAATCGTTGGTTCTGAGCCACAAACGCCAAAAGCGGTGATTTTTGCTCGTGGTTTCAAGCCCAATTTTTCGCCCATTTCTTTGCTTCCAATCAAAATACCAGCCGAGCCATCTACAATTTGCGAAGAGTTTCCTGCGTGGTGAACGTGATTGATTTCGTTAAATTCTGGGTATTTCATTAAGGCTAAACTATCCAAACCCATTTGTCCCATCATCTCAAAAGAAGGTTTCAATCTTGATAATGATTCAACCGTAGTTTCGGGTCTCATGCCTTCGTCATAATTCAAAACATCCATCCCGATTTCGTCTTTTACGGTAAACATTGATTTGGCAAAACGATTCGCTTTTTGAGCCTCGCCCGCCCTTCTCTGCGACTCTACAGCGTAGGTATCAGCCGCCTCACGGGTGTATCCGTACTTGGTGGCAATCAAATCGGCAGAGATTCCTTGGGGTACAAATTTATGCTCGGCAATCAATTGCGGGTTCATCATCATTGCTCCACCGTCAGACCCCATCGCTACCCGTGACATCGACTCAATTCCACCCGCAATCATCAATTCTTGCTGACCCGACATCACATAAGCGGTTGCCATATTCACGGCTTCTAATCCTGATGAACAAAAACGATTGATTTGTACCCCCGCCACTCGTTGGTCGTAACCTGCGGCAATAACTGCCAAACGAGCAATATCTGCCCCTTGTTCACCGATAGGCGTAACACAACCCATAATAACGTCATCTATCAGGCTGGTATCCAGATTATTACGGTCTCGGAGTTGTTCCAAAACCTGTTGAGCTAACGACACGGGTTGCATGGCGTGAAGAGAACCGTCAGACTTTCCACGACCACGTGGCGTGCGGACGGCATCATAAATATATGCTACGTTCATTTGTTAACGAGATTTGATTTTGATTTTAAATACGAATTTACAAAAAATGTTATGCAAGCATACTATTTTGTGAAAATTTTTATATTTAACATTAATCAACTAATTTTAGTCTCCATATTTTTTATTTCTAAATAACAACATGAAACGCTCTCTATCCATCATTGTCTTTACTTTTACAATTCTTTTTTCACAATGTTCTTCCAAAAAACAAGCGGAAAATACTTCTGAAAATAACGTTGCGACTGCTTCATTATCCCCAACTTCCCTTTACGATGTTGATAAAAAAGTCTTTGATTTCAGGGAAATTACTGCCAAACATAAAGTAACTTATGTGGATTTTTGGGCGAGTTGGTGCGGTCCTTGTCGGGGAGAAATGCCTGCTTCTCAGCAACTTAGAGAAGCCTATAAAGACAAAGATGTCAATTTTGTATATATTTCGCTTGATGAAAATTCAAGTGATTGGACAGATGCAAATGCTAAATTCGCTTTACCTGCGGGACACAGTTTTCTGATTCCAAACGCCTCTCAGTCTTCCATTCCTGCCCAATTTAATCTTAATTCTATTCCAAGGTATTTGTTGATTGATTCAACGGGCAATGTGGTGAATGATAATGCCCCACGCCCCAGCGAAAGTGATTTGATTAGAGCTTCTTTGGATAGGATGTTAAAGTAGTTTTATATTTAAAGAAAGAAAATTTTATACTATTCTCAGAAACATTTACCTTCACATCCAGTTTATCAACAAAACAATCATTTTCAAATATCATGAAAAATTCAATTCTCAATTTCAATCTAATTATCCTTTTATTTGTCTTTACATCACTCAATTTTTCTTGCAAAAAAGAGGATACTCCCTGCGTGAAACAAAAGTGGTATTTGGATGCCGATGCCGATGGCTTGGGCGATAAAAATAGCTTCGTTGAAGCCTGCGAACGACCTACAGGATACGTGGCTAATGCGGATGATGACAATGATAATCCCGTAAAAAATACCATTCCGACCAAAGGTTATTCAACGCCTACAACCTACCCAAACATGAAGTTGGCTTGGGCAGACGAGTTTAGTGGTACTAGCTTGGACGAAAAATATTGGAACTATGAAATTGGCAATAATAACGGTTGGGGAAACAACGAATTAGAATATTACAAAAAGGAAAATACTTCCGTAAAAGATGGTTATTTGATTGTTCAAGCAAAACAGGAAAGTGCTGGTAGTCAGAGTTATACATCATCAAGATTGACTACTCAGAACAAATTTAATTTTAAATACGGTCGGGTAGATATTCGGGCAGCTTTGCCAAAAGGGCAAGGAATTTGGCCTGCTTTGTGGATGTTGGGCAAAAATATTACTACCGTCAATTGGCCCAAATGTGGTGAAATTGATATTATGGAGATGATTGGCGGTAATGGTTCAGGAGCAGGAAGTGATAAAACCGTTTATGGAACACCTCATTGGGATAATAACGGTAGCCACGCCCAATACGGAGGTAATACAAAATTAGCATCGGGCATTTTTAATGACGAATTCCACGTGTTCTCAATCGTGTGGGACGAAAAGAAGATTGTTTGGTATTTGGATGATAAACAGTTTCATATCATTGATACCACTCCCTCAGGTTTGAGTGAATTTCAAGAAGAATATTTCTTGTTAGTAAATTTAGCGGTTGGTGGGGATTGGCCTGGCAAACCTGATGGAACAACGTTATTTCCTCAGCAGTTGGTGGTGGATTATATTCGGGTTTTTCAGTAGATAATACTTAATAAACACTCATAAGGGTTTAAAATGATTGTTTTTAAAATTTAAGAAATGATTAAATTAGTAGTCTAAAATAAAAAATTAGGCTACTAATTTTACTTTATAAGGCTACATGCTCAATAATTTTCATCACTTCTGAAAGCCCCTCAGCATCAATTTCTGAGAAGCCGTTGAGTTCATCAGAATCTACATCAAGCACCAAGAAAACATCGCCATTTTTATCAAAAGCAGGTAAAACAATTTCGGATTTTGAAGCAGATGAACAAGCGATATGTCCAGGAAAAGCCTCTACATCTGGCACAATTACTACCTGTTTGGTTGTATAACAATGCCCACAAACTCCTCTCTCAAAATTAATGCGAGTGCAAGCAATTGGACCTTGAAATGGACCTAAAACTAACTGATTTTCTTTCTTTAAATAAAATCCAACCCAAAAGAACCCGAAAGCCTCCTTTAAGGCAGCCGAAATATTGGCAAGATTTGCCGTTAAATCTGTTTCGCCTGAAGTAAGTGCTTGAATTTGAGGAATTAAGCTTTCGTAAATTTCTTTTCGATTAGTTGTTTTGGGAATTAATAAACTCTCTGCCATTTTTATTAAAAATTAATTTGGGTGTTTTCAGAATTATGCTACTGCAGTTTGAAAATATCTTTTCATCCAAGAATTGATGGCGGTGATATTCCAAGACTTCCTAAATTCGCCCAAATTTGGCACTAAGTTATTGAAAATTTGAGTGTCATGTACAAGAATTCCTTCGGCAACAAGGGCTTTTATTTTCAACATTTCTACTGTTTTAATTTCATTGCCTTGTATGTAGGCAATCGAACGATCGAAGAAGTTTATGTTCATTTCTGAACCTAAATTTTTGAGCCAATTAGTCGAAGCATCAATCGAACAGCCCGAAGCGTGATTATGGCTTTCATCTACTGAAACAATGACAAAGCGGTTATGCAAAACCGTACTTGCACCCACTAATGCCGCTCCGTGAGCCGCCCAGTTATTTATCTGAGCCTCAAGGTTTTGTTGAATATATTGCACTTCAGCATCACTTAATTTTCTATCTGCCTGATACACCCACACTCGTGCTGAGTCGGGCATTTTATCGAAAGGGAATAACATTTTCGTCTTTATTTTATGATTTAGAAAAATTTACAATTCTTCTTGATAAGTTTTAACCGTCAATTCTTTAATGATATTCTCCAGCGTTTGCTTCTGAACTACACCCGAAGCTCGCCACAAAATGACTCCTTTCTGAAATAGAATCAAAGTAGGAACGCTTTGGATTTTGTACGTTGCCGCCGTAGCCGTTGCTTTATCAACATCAATTTTGATGACTCTCACACGGTCGCCCATTTGCTTAGAGAATGACTCCAAAATGGGTGACATCGTTTTGCAAGGGCCACACCAAGTGGCGAAAAAATCTACTAAAACGGGTGTGTCTCCGTCTATTATATCTTGAAATGTCTCTTTGTTTTGCATGAGTTTGAGTGTTTAAAAACCATCACTTCTAATAAAACAATTTCCCCACAAAATAATTCCTACTCCAACAAAGCCAACACATCATTCTTCGACAAAGATTTCACAAAACTTTCCTCCGTAGTAATCAGCTCATTTGCCAAGCGTTTTTTGGTATTTTGTAATGCCAAAATCTTCTCTTCTACCGTATTTTTTGTAATGAATTTATAGGTAAAAACTGTATTTACCTGACCAATTCTGTGGGCTCTGTCCACCGCTTGGGCTTCGATGGCGGGATTCCACCAAGGGTCTAAAATAAATACATAATCGGCAGCAGTGAGATTTAAGCCCAAACCACCTGCTTTCAGCGAAATCAAAAAGATTTTTATTTCTTCATTATTTTGGAATAATTCTACCTGTGCTTGGCGGTCGTGCGTGCTACCGTCTAAGTAAGCATACGCACACGAAGAACGATCGAGGTGTTCTCTGAAAAGGTCAAGATGTTTGACGAATTGACTGAAAATCAAGACTTTATGTCCTTCCTCAATCACGGTTTCTAATTTCTGTAAAACGTCTTCCAACTTTCCCGAATCACCTTCATAATCTCTGTCTGTCATGCGGGGGTGGTTAGCTAATTGGCGTAGTTTTGTAAGCCCCTGCAACACCACCATTTGCGATTTGGCAATGCCTTCATTATCAATGGATTGGAGGATAAGATTTCGGTAATATGACTTCGCTTCTTCGTATTCTTTCTCTTGCTGTTCGGTCATTTGGGCGTAATGAATTGCCTCAATTTTGGGTGGTAAGTCTTTGGCTACCTGAGACTTATGCCTTCTGAGCATAAAAGGTTTGATGATAGAATATAACCTTTGGAGTTTATCATTATCTGCCTTTTTTTCAATCGGAATTTGGAATTCATTTCTGAAAAAATGTTGCGTTCCCAATAGCCCAGGATTGATAAAATTCATTTGCGACCACAAGTCCATTGTGCTGTTTTCGAGGGGTGTACCCGTCAGCACCAAACGATGGCGAACCGTAAGTTGCATAACTGCCTTAGTGATGTAAGAAGATGGATTTTTTATCGCCTGAGATTCATCCAAAATCACGTAATTGAACTGGTAGTTTTTTAGTAAATCAATATCAATCCTTACGATGCCGTATGAGGTTAAAACAATGTCGTAATCTTTAAAGTTTTCAACGTTTTTGTCTCGATAAGTACCTGTGTATGTGAGGATTCGGAGGTTTGGCGTGAATTTTTTTGCCTCCATTTCCCAGTTATAAATCAAGGATGTCGGCATGATAATCAAGCTCGGCATCTTGATATTTTGCTCGTTTTGGGCTTGCAAAAGTGTGAGGGTTTGCACGGTTTTTCCAAGCCCCATATCGTCGGCGAGGCAACCACCAAAACGGTACAAATTCAAGAAATTCATCCAGTCGTAACCCGCCTTTTGATACGGACGGAGACTACCCTTGAAACCCTTGGGCAATTTATAATCTTGAATTTCCTCAAAGTCTCTTAGTTTTTCTAATTTCCTACTTAAAACCGCCGTTGCCAATGACTCGTTTTGCAAATCTTGAACTAATGAAACATGATATTTCTTCAAGATAAATCGTTCACTGTCAGCATCTTGCTCCATAAAGGTGAACAATTCTGAATACTGAGAAAACCACACTTCGGGGATTACGGCAATCTCTCCATTTGGCAGAGTAAATTCTCTTTTTTTCTGTAAAATGAGGTTACGAATCTTCAAAAAAGGGATTTCATAATCGCCAAAAATAACCTTAGCATGAATGTCAAACCAGTCATTTCCTTCTATAATATTTAACTCAATTTTGGAATATCCCAAGAAATACCGTTTACCGTTATTTTCAACGTTTTGGGCAATCTCGAAACCTGCATCGCTGAGTGCTTCGTAGTTTTTTTGCAACCACATAAACGCCTCGGCTTTGGGCAAAATAGTCCTACCATTTTTCAATCCCAAGCCTAATTTTGTCAATAAAAAGAGGTTTTGTTTCTCTTTCGCCAACTCCCTTCTGACCTTATGAAAAACGTAACTATCACCATTCCTTTCCATGCTGACATTTGCCGAAGCCGAAAAACTATCGAATCGGAAAGAATATTGCCCATATTGAAAAGAAAGCGATAGGGAAACTTCGGAATCTTCAATGCTTTGATTATCAGACGGGCGGCGTTCCGTGGTTTCTGAATCAAAAATCGTTGTTTGGAGTATTTTTTGTTCCGATAAATTCAAGACAGGTTTGCATAAATGACTCTCTGAACGAATCTCAAAACCTTTGGCATGAACATCAAACATTGTGATAATGGACGTTACGAATTTGCGGTAATAATCCTCCTCAATAGTTTTGGGAATGACGATAAATCTTTTGTTCAGAAAGGGGCGAAACTTCTTGCCATCCACCTCTTTGGCGAAGTGATAGAGTTTATTTTCCAAAATCATCCAAGCGGGTTCATCACAGACGATAAAGGCACTTTTATACTGAAAATCAACCTTTTGTCCAGCGTATTTTATGGTCGGGAAATAATGGGTATTTTCAGGATTCCGCATGAAGTGAAACAGCACGGTAGCTTTCTCGGGCAAGACCTCTATTTTTTGCCAAATCGGGTTACCATCGCTACCCATAATGAAGAGTTGTTTGCCCAGAAGCAAGGGCAACATTTCGGCTTTTATTTTCTCTACGTAACCCGCAATGAGTTCCTGAATCGGTTTTTCGCCTTTTTGAGCATCAAAAACCTTTAAATAAAAATCAGTTACTGTCCGCTTTTTTGTACCAACGTATTTCTTATAAATATTTTCGGGTTGAAGCAAATCTATCAGTTTTACAATCTCAAAATCGTGTTCATCCAGCCCATTACTAAACTCCTTGATGTTCTTGATTGATACGTTTTGGTTCAACAAAGTATGCTCTCCTTTGGCATCCAATTGCACCACAAAAGCCTCAAAAAGATAGCCCAAATACTCGTGATTGAGGATTGAGTAGATAATTTGGAAAGGTTCGGAAGTATAAACTTTCATCGGTATTATTTCGTAAGATGTGGTCTGGATTGTCCTTGAAGCAAACGGAACAAAAGATAATGGCGTTTTCTTCAATTTAATGAATCCCAAATCTAAAAAAATAAAACGATAATGCCAATACTTTATCTCAATACCGACTTGTTGAAGGGTGGAATGTTTGCCAACTGTGCCAAAATTCTTGGTGGGCGTTTACTTTTTTAAGGAGTTTTTTTGAATCCAAATTCATTCCCTTTAAATCAAAACGTTGATTTTGCGTAATCAAAGAATCATTTTTGATGCTAAATTTCGTCTGATTGTGGGGTCTTTCAAAAGCCAAGAAACTTTTATTGTCCGCTGCCAAAGCCAAGACGATAGGTTTTTCGCCCACTTGAATATTGACAATACGCTCTTTTAATAGACGATTCCAGTCAATGGCAATGCTTTCTTTCCCTAATTCTATACCCACCACCCATGATTTTCTTTTCCACGAAAGCGAATCCGTTCCCGTTAGTTCCTTTCTTGATTTTCCTGATTCATACTTTGCCGTACTATCATAATTTTCCTTGAATTTTAAATCGGGTTGCATGATTTTGGAATTTGGGTAAAGTTTCAACCATGTAGCCAGAGACGTTTGTTGAGCTTCTAATTCGGGTAATTTTATCCCTTTTAGTTTACCAGTAATTGCCTCACCATTGGTTTGTCGCCACCAGCTTTTTGTGGTTTCATCCTCGAACATCGCATTGAAATGATCCATGCCTACGAGTCTGAAATTTTCGGGTTTTCCATTGATCGTTGGTTCAAAAACTCTCCCCGTTCGGCAAACGGTGCAGTACGTTACCATGATGGATTTTCCGCCGAGTGTATCACGTACTTGATGATGATAACCAATCAACGAAATGGGATACGCCTTTGCTTCACCGTTGATTATTACTCCCAATACAATTCTATCCAACTTAATTTTGCTATCTTTTGCACTTACCATTTGAAGGTTTGAAGGCTGATAAAACATGGTATCGGCAGCCATTTCAAAATTGAAAGCATAGATGGCTATACTTGCTAAAACGATTCCTGCCAAAACAATCCATTTTTTGAAAATATAGGCTTTATGTACGCCCACAGCCATTAATAGCCCAAATACAACCCGAAAAATCCAGCGATTGGTATTCAAAAAATAGGCAACATCAATGCTTCGGATGCGTTGCGAACCTGGCATGGGCATGATGAAATAGACGTTGAGAATCTCAAAAATAATGAGTCCGACAAGTCCAAGATAAAAGATGTTTTTCATGGGTTTCGTTGATTAATGTTATAATAAAAAGACGGACTCTAATCAAAGCCCGTCTTTTTCCATTATCCCATTTTTTTATTATTTCCAATCTATTTTAAGTCCAATTTCAATGTTGAACTTCGGTAATTCAATCTAATATTATTTCAAAGGAA
>JANPGQ010000222.1:0-10393 GCA_031423975.1 Cytophagales bacterium
TAATTCACCAATCAGACAACTTTCGTGAGCCCCAATTGGATTAAAATATCGTAAAGAAAGAGCTTGTAAGTCGTTTGTGCTTTGGACAGTATCTTTAATAACGGATTCGCAAATTTGTTTGGTATTTCCATAAGGAGAAGTGGCAGGTTTTACCAATGAATTTTCCGTAACTGGTAAAGCATCTGGTTCGCCATAAACCGTACATGAAGAAGAGAAAACTAAATTACTGACCTTATGTTCCAACATTTTCTCTAACATCAAAACTGTGGCAGAAACATTATTTCGGTAGTATTTAAGCGGTTTTTCAACAGATTCACCCACGGCTTTTGCGGCAGCGAAGTGAATGATACCATCAATTTTCTGTTCGGTGAAAACTTTATCCCAAGTGGGAGAATCATTAATGTCAGCCTCGTAATACTTGACTGATTTGCCAATAATTTGCTCAATTCCAGCGAGTGCTTTTTTTTCAGAATTAGAAAAATTATCTAAAATAATGGACTCAAAACCAGCGTTATGAAGTTCGACTACTGTATGTGAGCCAATAAAGCCAGCTCCGCCTGTAACTAAAATTTTCATGAAGAAATCCTCTTTTCAAGGAGGAAGATTTTTGGATAGAAGTATTGATTTCCGTACAATTACAAATTTACAACAATGCTTTCCGAAAAAAAAAAATCAGCTTGATTTTTGTGTGAATGGTATTTTATGAGGAACGATGAAGGATGAAAAGTTTAGGGGAATCCGTCAAAAATTACCATTTATTCAAAAATATTTTGTATTTTTAGAGGTGAAAAATTTGTTTGATGTAGGAGTTACAAAACCACTCAATCACCAACTCACAAATCACAAATGAATATGAAACAATCCGAAATTAAAGCCTTAATATCTTTGCTGGATGATGAAGACCATGAGGTACTGAATCACGTAGAAAGCAAAATTCGTTCGATGGGTGATAGCGTAATTCCATTTTTGGAAGACCGCTGGGAAGAATCTTCTCTTAGCCCGCTGATGCAGAAAAAATTAGAGGATTTAATCCATGATTTGCAATATAATTCTTTCTTCGACCGCCTTATAGATTGGCGTAATAATCGTTCAGAAGACCTTCTGGAGGGAATGTGGGCAATTGCAACTTATCAATATCCAGAACTATCCTTAGAAAAACTCCGTCAGGATATGGAGCAAATTTACTACGAAGTTTGGCTCGAAATCAGGGATAATATGCACCCTATGGACCAAATCAAAACCATCAATTCAGTAATTTTTGGGAAACTGAAATTTGGAGCAAATACCAAACATTTTCACTCGGCTTCCAACTCCATGTTGAATAGCGTGATGGAATCCAAAAAAGGCAATCCCATTTCGTTATGCGTAATATACTTGCTTGTATGCGAACGATTAAATCTGCCAATTTGGGGCGTAAATCTACCTAATTTATTCATTCTGACGTATAAGTCAGGTAATATGCAGTTTTATATCAATGTTTTCAATCGTGGATTGGTATTTAGCCGAACCGATATTGATAGTTATATTGCCCAACTGAATTTAGCCCCAAATGATATTTTTTATCAACCCTGCCAAAACATCGACATTATCCGCCGTGTATTGCGAAACCTAACCGTAGCTTTTGAAAAAGTAGGAGATGATGATAAAATGAAGGAAATTGATAGGGCTTTGGTGGAGATGATGAAGTAGTGTTAAAAATTAAAAAACCACCGTAATAACAAAATCATCTATATAAAAAACGGACAATTGATGTTCTGTTTTTAAGACTCCATCCACGAAAATTTCACCTTGTAAAGCAATCGGTTTTTCTTCAAAAGGCTCAATGTAAATATTTTCTTTGAATGATAAATTCTTTTTGCCATACCATTTATATAAACTCTCTTTGGCACACCAATATACGCACATTTTGAAAAGGTCATCGCCTGCAAATATGCGTTCAGAAGGAGATAAAAATTTGTGTGCAACACGACTTAATTTATCCGAAATTTTTTCAATATCAATGCCTACCTCTTCCTCAAAACTTACCACCGCAACAGCGTATTCGTTAGTATGAGATAATGATACAAATCCTTGATTATCAATAAAATAAGGGTTGTTGTGGCAATCTTTTGCCATGCCACTATAAGGGTGATTCAGTTGCTCAACGGTATATTTTACGCAAGAACGACTCGCCAACCATTCCAACTGTTTTACAGGATGTGTAGCATTTGAGAGTTCGGGCAAATCCATTGAATCTATCCCTAAATAATCTAAAAAATAAGAAGGGGACTCCTCAATTTTCCAGAGCGTGATAGTGGTTTTTGCTGATATGGATTTACTGAAAATTATCAATGATTTAGGAAATGATTTAGGCTCTTAATTCAACTTCCCGAAAGTTAAAAAACTTTCGGGAAGTTCCATGATTTTTCTTACGCTTAAATTTGTGTTGAATATTAATAATATTTCTCTAAAATCTTAAAACTCTTGAAATCAAACGCTTAACCTATACACCAATTACCAATCATCCATCGCAAACGATTAATTGTTGTCATTCCCTGCAAAATAAGCTAATTTTGGACTTATTATAATAGAAACTTCATAATTCGTTTATAATCCGAAATCCAAAATCTCAAATCCACAATCTATAAAACTGTGCAAGTTTCAAAAATAGATACATTTTCTGGGCATCGTGATTGTGTTTATACGCTTGAAAGGGCAAGTGAACCCAATCAATTTTTTTCGGCAGGGGGCGATGGACTTGTAATTCGTTGGGATTTGACCATGCCCGATGTAGGAGAACTCTTTGCCCAAGTTCCTGCTTCTATTTATGCACTTTGTTTTGATGAATCAAGAAATCAGCTTTGGGTAGCCCAAAATTTTGATGGAATACATTTGATTGATGTGGACTCTAAGCAAGAAATTAAGTCGATAAAAATTACGTCGTCATCTATTTTTGATATTAAAATATTTGAAAATAATGCCTTCATTGGCTTGGCGGACGGAACAATTGTGGTAATGGATATAGAAGGCTTTGAAGTGAAAAAACACATCAAAGCATCCGACAAAAGTGTGCGAAATATAGCCATCAATCCACTTTTACGTGAATTTGCGGTGGCTTATAGCGATTTTTCGGTAAAAATCTTTGATTTGAACAATTTTTCCTTGAAATTAGTAGTATTACATCATACCAACTCTGTTTTTACTCTTAGCTATTCCCCTGATTATCAGTATTTAATATCCGCAGGAAGGGATGCACACTTGAAAATTTTTGAGGTAAATAATCAGTACGAATTACATCAAGATATTGCAGCACATTTATTTGCCATCAATGATATAAAATTTAGTCCAGACGGAAAATTATTGGCAACCTGTAGTATGGACAAATCAATAAAAATCTGGGATGCCACACAATTCAAACTCTTAAAAGTAATTGATAAAGCTCGCCACGCTGGTCATGGCACATCAATTAATAAATTATTTTGGAGCAATTACAATGATTTATTAGTTTCGGCTTCGGATGATAAAAGAATTTCAGTTTGGCAAATTGACCCAAAATAATCCATCTTTGTTTAATCTATTTTTGATTATTTACCTGATAATCAAATATTTAAAAAATTAAAATCATGAGAATTACCCCCCTTGAAATAAGACAACATACTTTCGATAAAAGTTTTAGAGGTTACGATACGGAGTCGGTAGATGCTTTTTTGCTGTCGCTTTCGCAGGAGTGGGAGCGAGTTTCTGAAGATTTTAGACAAACTAAGTTCAATCTGGAAGTTGCCGAAAAAGAGATTTTGCGAATGAAAGAGATTGAAAATAGTCTATTCAAAACTCTGAAAGCCGCCGAAGATGCCCAACAAGAAATCAACGGAAAAGCCCAAGCCGAAGCTGATTTGATTACGGAAAAAGCCAGAAAAGATGCCGAAGAAATAGCAATTGAAGCTCATAAAAAAGCCGATATGGCAGTTTCGGAAGCTGAAAATAAAGCAAAATTCTTGTTGGATGATGCCATTAATGACCTCAAAAACTACGAACGTGATTTCAAAGCAATGGAACGCTATAAGGATTATCTGGTAGTAGAATTAAAGAGTTTTGCGAATGATGCCCTTGATAAAGTTACGAAATTTGAAGAGAGAATCAATACTCGAACCAGCGAAGCAAGACTGAACGATTTGGGCATTAAAGCAACTGAACCTTTGCCAGTTGCTTATGTAGAAACTCAACCCCAAACAGAGGAAAAAGTTGCACAAATAGAATCGGTTGAAGAGCCGATTTTAGAACAAAGAACTATTCAAACGCCTGTAAGTCATGAAGTTGAAGAACCAGTGTTGGCAATTAGTCAAGATGAAAAAGTAGAAATTGCTGAACCCGAAATTGACTTTGAACCAGCCAACGATTATGATGATGAAAACGAAGAACTACCAACGGTTCATGCCATTGTTCAGG
Organism: Cytophagales bacterium; assembly: GCA_031423975.1. Lineage (GTDB taxonomy): Bacteria > Bacteroidota > Bacteroidia > Cytophagales > Spirosomataceae > Arcicella. The sequence goes on from JANPGQ010000222.1 coordinate 4,426, forward strand.
AAGAAACCCCTGCCTTAAACACAAGTTTTCATCAAGATACTGCTTTTGAAAATCCATTTGCCAAACAAGAAATAAAGGAAGAGGTAAATACAGATATGTTCAGCGAAACCGCCGATAATTTGATGAAAGAAATGAAGGCAACTCGTGGCAGACCTCGCAAAGTTGTGAGAGAAGACGGTGGTTTACCAACTGTTTCATCGGTAATGGAAGAATTTCAAAAGGATGCACCTGCAACTATTTCAAATGGAGGAGGTTCATTTTTTGATAATATTTGATTAGTCAATTAAAATAAACGCTCTTTACAAAATTTCAAGTTGAAATGACAGCTTGAAATTTTTTGTTTAAAACCTAAAATATTATGGGAACAATTGCCTTAGAAGGCTTAGAATTTTTTGCTTATCACGGTGTAACGGGCGAAGAACAGAAGATAGGTAATCGCTATCAAATTGATATTCAGATACTTACTGATTTTTCAGAAGCTGCCGAGAATGATAAACTCAGAGATACGGTAGATTACAGTAATCTCTATGAAATAATTTCGGACGTAATGAAAATTAAATCTAGGCTTTTAGAACATATTGCCAAACTAATAATTTCAAATGTTCGGGAACGCTATCCCAATATTGAAAAAGTAGAAGTAGCAGTTTCCAAATTCAACCCTCCCATCGGTGGCGTATGCACCCGTGCGAAAGTAACCTTAGTAGGGTAAAATAATTTATGGCACATCAAGTAACAATAAAAGATATTGCTCGTCATCTGAATATTTCGGTGGCAACTGTTTCTCGTGCCATGCGTGATATGCCCGATATCAAGCCAAAGACCCGAGAGACGGTACTAAAATTAGCAAAAGAGTGGGATTATCAACCTAATATTCTAGCAACCAGTTTAGTAAAAAGCCGTACAAAAACTATTGGTGTTATTGTGCCAGATTTGGCGTATCATTTCTTTGCATCGGTGATAAAAGGAATTGAAGAAGAAGCCATTGCACGTGGATATAGTTTGCTACTTACACAAACCAGTGAACTTTATGAACGTGAACTCATAAACGTTCAAAACCTATCCAGAGGGCAGGTAGAGGGCTTTATCATTTCTTTATCACAAGAAACTACTGACTTCGAACACCTTAAACGTCTCCAACGCAAAGGTATCCCATTAGTGTTTTTTGATAGAGATGCTGCTGATATTGATGTTTCCAAAGTGATGGTAGATAACGTTGGGGCGGCTTATGAAGCCACTAAACATTTGATAGAAAATGGCTGTAAAAGAGTTGCATTTTTGGCAGGACCTACCAATGTTACCGTTAGCAATCAAAGACAAACAGGCTATCAAAACGCTTTGAAAGATTCAAATCTACAAATTGATGAAACCTTAATTGTTCATGGGAGTTATAACTTGCAGCAGGTTATAGAATTAACTAATTATTTGATTGATTTGCCAAATCCTCCTGATGGCTTAGTAGTAGTAAGCGACCGTTTAGCAATTGGTGCGATGTCGGCTTTGCGAGCAAGAAATATCATAGTTCCCGATGATATGGCTATCGTTAGTTTTAATGATGAACCGATTTGTACCATCGTTACCCCTACGCTTACAAGTGTATCACAACCATCAATGGAAATGGGAAGAATGGCTATGTCATTGTTAATCAATCAGATAGGTAAAGAAGGAGTGCCTGCCGAAGTAAAAGTTTTTAAAACAGAATTAAAAATTAGAGAATCATCAACAAGGAAATGAAAAAATTATTACTTATCGCTTTTTGCCTGATTTTTTGTTTTACTGCATCAGCTCAAAAGAAAAAAAAATCAAAGAACAATATTCCAGAGGTTTCTCAGGTGGTTCAAAAGAAGACTCTTACACACGATGTATATGATTCGTGGAAGGAAATTCCTGATAAAATGCTTTCTACTGATGGAAGTACAATTGTCTATACCATCAACCCACAAGAAGGCGATGGTAAGGTTGTATTTCATTCTTTGAAAAGTACAAAAATAGATTCTGTTCAAAGAGGAGCAGATATTAAACTGACGGATGATGCTGAATTTGCTATTTTCAAAATAAAACCGCAATTGGAATTAGTAAAATCTATGAAGCGATTGAAAAAAAAAAAGGAAGAAATGCCAAAGGATTCTTTGGGGATTTATGGTTTGAAGACGAATCAAATCACCAAAATTCCCAATATACAATCTTTCAAAATTCCTGAGAAAGTAGGAGGGTGGCTCGCCTATCAAATAGAAGAAACTAAGAAAATTGACATTACTAAAAAGAAAGATACCTTAGTAAAAGCCGATACTAAAAAGAAAATAGCAAAGAAAGAATCAGAGGAGAATGGCTATCGTTTAGTATTGAGGAATTTAAAAACTAATGCAGAACAAAAATTTAGTTTTGTGATTGATTATGATTTTGCTAAAAATGGCAAATCCTTAGCCTTCAGCACAACTGGTAACGATTCTACGATGCTGTCGGGGGTATATGTACTTGATTTGGAGAGTAATAAACTTACAAATATTCTTCAACAGAAAGGGAAATTTAAGAAAATTTCTTTGTCGGAAGACGGAAATCAAGTAGCTTTTATTGCTGATTTAGATACTAATACTAAGACTCAAATCCGTTTACCTAAATTGTATCATTGGAAATTGGGAGAAGAAAAAGCAAAACGTTTAGCCGATGAAAATCAGACTTTTGCTCCCCAAACTTGGTTAGTAAGCGAACATTATCAACCCCGTTTTTCAAAGGATGGGACTAAATTATTTTTCGGTACAAATCCAAAACCGGTTGTGCCAGATACTACGCTTTTGCCCGAAGAAATTGTTAATGTAGAAGTCTGGAATTGGCAAGACAAAAAACTCCAAACCCAACAAAAAGTGAGTTTGGAAGAGGATAAAAAACGCTCTTATTTGTCGGTTGTAAATTTAGATAATCTTAAAATAATACAATTAGGTTTTTTAGAAATCCCTAATGTAAACTTAGATAAAGAGGCAAATAACAATATCGTTTTAGCCACGTCCGATGTTCCGTATTCAAATCAACACTGGGATTGGAACAGCCGAAGAGACGTTTATTTAGTCAACTTACAAGATGGCTCTCGAAAACAGATTGCAACTGCTTTGCAAGGTAATCCAGCTTTATCACCGAATGCTCAATTTGTCACGTGGTGGTCTTTGCCAGATACGGCTTGGTTTGCCTATTCTGTTAAATCAGAAAAGACTATTAAATTGACTGATAATCAAGCTGTTAAATTTTATGATGAAGATGATGACCACCCCGATTTTCCATCAGCTCATGGTTCGGCAGGTTGGGTGGATGATTTGAAAGACCCGATGTTTGTAGTTTATGATAAATATGACGCTTGGGCAATAGATTTGAAAAATAATGTACCCATGCTGATTACGGGAGGGCGTGAGAATCGGGTACAGTATCGTTACGTAAATTTAGATTCAGATGAACGATTTATATTGGGTAAAAATGCTCTTTGGCATTTAATCTATGAAAAAGACAAAAATGAAGGTTTCGCCATTCCGACTAATCCGCTGAGTCGCCCAAAGGAAATTTACAAAGATAAATTCAATTTATCGAACCCCATTAAAGCAAAACGGGCTGAAAATCTAATATTTACCAAACAGAACTTTCAAAATTTTCCAGATTTGTATGCTTCCGATTTAACTTTTCAAAATGTTCAGAAAATATCAGAGGCTAATCCACAACAGAAAAATTATGCTTGGGGAACGGTAGAATTAGTAAATTGGAAAGCCTTGGACGGTGTGCCTTTACAGGGGCTTTTATACAAACCTGAAAATTTTGATTCCACTAAAAAATACCCGATGATGGTATATTTTTATGAAAAGAATTCAGATAATTTGAATACGCATTATACGCCATCGCCTATTCGTTCATATATCAATTATCCGTATTTTACGTCAAATGGCTACGTGATTTTTGTCCCCGATATTGTTTATAAAGTAGGCGAACCAGGCAAATCAGCCTACAATTGTGTGATTCCTGGTGTTGAAAGTATGATTACAAAGGGCTTTATTAATAAGGATAGAGTGGGTGTTTCGGGACATAGTTGGGGAGGCTATCAAAGTGCGTATTTAATTACTCAAACGAATATTTTTAGAGCGGCAGAAGCAGGAGCCCCCGTTGCTAATATGACTTCAGCTTATGGTGGAATCCGTTGGGAATCAGGACTTTCACGTCAGGCACAATATGAGCGAACACAAACCAGAATAGGAGGGACGCTTTGGGATAAATTTGATAAGTATATTGACAATTCGCCTCTTTTTCAAGTTCCCAAAATTCAAACACCCCTCTTGATGATGCACAATGATGATGATGGAGCTGTGCCGTGGCAACAAGGAATTGAATTTTATATGGCTCTCAAGCGTTTGAACAAACCCGTTTGGCTACTGAATTATAACGGAGAAAAACATGGATTGACCCAACGCAAAAACCGTAAAGATTTTGCCAAAAGATTGTATCAATACTTTGACTATTACCTGAAAGATGCACCAGCACCCGCATGGATGACCGACGGAATGCCGATGATGGAGAAGGGAATAAATCAGAAATTGGAGGTAGGTAAGTAAATAATTTATTCATAGTTAAAATCTAATCACAAAAAATGCTCAGAAATCAATTCTGAGCATTTTTTATGGTTTAAGGATTTAATCCGCAATTCTCAGAACTGGAACAATCGTTTTTACTTCCGAATATTTTACAAGTCCCTCATTATCAGTTATCTTAATTCGATAATTGAGCGATGAAGCATTTTCTGGAATATAATCTAAATGTCGATAAATAAGGGGTTTGTCTGATATTTGATTGAGAGCTTTTGAATCTATTTTAGCAATACTCTTGAAAGTTCCACTACTATTTTGCTGTTCAATTTCATAAAAAGAAATGCCTCTTTCACGAGTTGTCAGAAAGTCAACAGCCATGCCACTTTTGGTTACGGTTAAGTTGAAGTCTTTGATATTATAAGCCGAACTGACTTTTACCGTAAACTCATCTTGCAAGCATTTTTGTTCATCTTGAACTATATATTTAGTAGTAACAAGGGGCGAAACCGTAACACTTTTAGTTTTTGATTTGTCCTGTTGCCACATATAATTTCCATTCCAAGAAGCCACTAAAGGCACACTATTTTGTGTATCTTCCAATTTGATAATTTGTTTTTGATTTACATCTTTCAAAATAGTAAACTGGTCTTTGATGCTTCCATCTTCTGTAATAAATTTGGCATCCAGCCTATTTCCTTCAACTTCCAAATACAATGAGCCACCATTTTGATTATTGGAATAAACCATGGCATCATGTGGATAGGTAGGTTGACCACCGCCATTACTCGCTCCACAACCACTCACCACGTATATAATTCCCTCATTTACAGTATTTTGACTATTTTTTACATACGGACAAGATTGATTAGTAGCATCATATCGCCCGTTTGAATTGCTCGCCGCATGGATTTTGGGGTCATAAGTTGCTTCTAAACCATAATGCCCTTTTATCATTTGTGAACGTTCGTAGGTATGACTGTGTCCGTTCAATACCAAATCAACTTTATATTTTTCTAAAAGAGGTACAATGCCTTCTCTCAGCAAACGTAGTTCATCCTCTTTATCTGAGTTACGAGAACCCATAGTGTAAGGCGGATGATGCCAGTACAAAATTGTCCATTTTTGTTTATTTTCTTTCAAATCACTTTCCAGCCATTTCATTTGGTTACTATCTTTAGTGAACAAACGTCTATCTAAGTCCTCACGCCCGTAAGAATCCAGACTTATGAAATGAATATTGGCGTAATTATAGGAATAATAAGCTTCTGATTTGGAAGGAACTCCACCAATTTCTCCTTTGGTGGGCATAGAGAAAATTTTAAAATAATCTAATGCAGGATCTTCTATTCTGAAATCTCCTGGTATGGGCGAATAATCATGGTTGCCGGGCGAAGGAAAAATTGCGGTTTGTTTCA
>JANPGQ010000223.1:0-4118 GCA_031423975.1 Cytophagales bacterium
CGATTCAAGTATTTAGAAATCTGAAAGTTAGAGAAAATTTAATTGGAGAAAGAGGTTTCAAAACGGTAGCTACGGGATTGTAGAATTCTATTAATTGCAAAATGAAAATTCCAGTATGTGCCATTTTTGACATTGGCAAAACAAATAAAAAACTGTTCTTTTTCAACGAAAACTACGAGATAGTTTTTGAGAAATCAATGCAATTCTCTGAAACCCAAGATGAAGACGGCGACGCTTGTGAAGATGTCGATTTGTTGAAATCTTGGGTTATTTCTTCATTTGAAGAGGTTTCAAAACTTGAGGAATATGAAATAAAAGCACTCAATTTCTCGACTTATGGAGCAAGTTTTGTGCATCTCAACTCAGCAGGTGAAGCCATTGCTCCACTTTATAACTACCTGAAACCGTATTCTGAAACGCTCCAAAAGCAGTTTTATGATACTTACGGAGGTGAATTACGCTTTGCGCAACAAACGGCTTCACCAGTTTTGGGCAATCTTAATTCGGGCATGGTTTTATATCGTTTGAAATACGAAAAACCTGCTTTATTCGCTCAAATTCACCATTCTTTGCATTTACCGCAGTTTTTACATTTCCTTTTTACGGGTGAATATTTTAGCGATATTACCAGTATTGGCTGTCATACTAATTTGTGGAATTTTGAAAATAATCAATACCACGAATGGCTTGAAAAAGAAGGAATTTTAGAAAAATTAGCCCCAATTGATTCAAAAACGCATACCATCAAGCAAGCACAAAACTACCCATTTCAAGTTGGAACAGGCTTGCATGATAGTTCTTCGGCATTGATTCCGTATTTAGAAACCTTCAACGAACCTTTCGTTTTGATTTCAACGGGAACTTGGTGCATTAGTCTAAATCCTTTCAATCATATTCCACTTACCACGGAGGAATTGCAGTACGATTGCCTTGCGTATATGCAATACACAGGCAAACCTGTGAAGGCTTCACGTCTGTTTGCAGGCAATGAACACGAGCAACAAACCAAGCGATTAGCAACTCATTTTGAGACACTAAACGACTATTTCAAAACAGTAAAATATCACGTTGAGTTGATAGAAAAATTACAACATGAAAACCTGAATACGGGAGAATCTCTCAGAGGTGCAAGACGACCACCCATGCAAGAATCTTTGTTTGGACAGCGTGATTTGAGCGTTTTTGAAACCTACGAAGAAGCCTATCACCAATTGATTTTGGACATTGTTTCTCAACAATTATTGTCAACCGAATTGGTTTTGCATAATGCTCCAGTAAATAAATTATTTGTGGATGGCGGTTTTGGGAAGAATGAAATATTTATGAATTTATTGGCAAAAGCTTTTCCAGAAATGGAGGTTTATGCGGCTTCAGTGGCTCAGGCTACGTCTTTGGGTGCAGCGTTGGCAATTCATCAAGATTGGAATAATCAGCCATTGCCTCACAATTTAATTTCACTAAAATCTTACTAATCAATCTCTTGTAGATGGCAAAAAAAAAGTGATTAAACGTATTTGGGGGCGTTTAATCACTTTTGCTCTGTTAAAATATCACGGTTCAATCACAAACCGTAAAACTTAATACAAATATAGTATAAAATACTCAATTTTAAAATAAGTATTAGTACTTATCAATTCTTCCACAATTTTACTTATTAAAACACCCTTCCGCCTATCTTCACTTTGGGGCTTCCCCTAAATTTACAGATTATGTTTTAAGAAAATTTTACTTTTGAAAACCGTAAAATAAATATACATAATTGTTTATTAACTATTTGATTGTCAATAAGATATAAAATACTATATTTCATATTACAATACATTTTGTGCGAAATTATTTACTTACTCTAAATTTTATGGTTTTCTAAGAGCTTCAAAACCTTATCAATATTTACTCTCCCTCTCTGGAACAATACACTAAGTTATTGAAATCGGAACGCCGACCGCAACACCAAGTCTTTTCTCTGTAATCTATATACCTATATATCAGATAATTAGCAATTCTTGCAAAACAAAAATCTCTTTATTTTTCAGCGTACCAGTTTAACCAAAACGTGGCGACGTTACGCAAAACCATGAAAACAATGAACAAATTTATTCTCTCTGCTGCTCTGTTGATGAGCAGCTTGTGGCTCAAAGCACAAACAACTGAACCCGTATTTTTCGTAGTGGAAACGATGAAAGCCACACCCAACAAAAGTGCTGATTATGTAAAAAATGAATTGGAAGTTTGGAAGAAACTCCACCAAGAGCGAGTAAAACGTGGACTGATTTTATCTTGGAATTTGTACCAAGTCAATTATCCTTCAGGTACAAACAACGCTTATGACTATGTAACAGTTACAGCTATCCGTGGCTTTAATGGACTCGAAAACCCTTATGGGACACTAATTGCCGATGCTGTCAATATCCTAAGCAAAGAAGAATACGCAAGAGCGAGTGCTGTGGGAACACTACGTAACCTGACCACGAAATCAGTATTTTCTATGGAAGATTATGTTGCCGCAGACCCCAATGCCAGAACACCTGCCAAATACCTTATTGTAAACTACATGAAGGTTAAAGACAACAAATGGGAGGAATACAAAAACTTTGAAACCAAGTTAATCAAACCCATCCATGTAGAGTTGATGAAATCGGGTGGACGTTCCGCTTGGGGACTTTATGGACTACAAATGCCAAGTGGAGATGGACAACCTTATGACTATACCACCGTTGATTTTTTCAATAAATGGTCAGACATGATTGCCTCGGGGAGTTATCGAAAGGCTTTAGAAAAAGTACATCCAGGTACGAGTTACGAATATATGATGAATCAAATGAATGGAACTCGAAGTTTGGTCAATTCAGAGGTTTGGGAATGGTTGGGTGGTACGCAATAATAATGAGTTTCATGGCAACAAATCCTCGAAAGTTTTTTATCTTTCGAGGATTTCGCCTTTGTTGGTGTTTTCACCAACAAATCGAACGATATTTTGTTGGTGAAAACACCAACAAAGGCATTAGTTTTATAAATTCATTTTTTCATCGCAAATGTCCATTAAATTAACCCAATATAGCAAAGCCGCAGGTTGCGGCTGCAAACTTGCTCCCAGCGTTTTAGAGGAAATCTTGAGCGGTTGCAAACAAGACGTTACCTTCAAAAACCTATTGGTAGGCAACGAAACCAAAGACGATGCCGCCGTGTACGAATTAAACGATGGCAACTGCATCATCAGCACCACCGATTTCTTTACGCCTATCGTAGACGACCCATTCGATTTTGGAAGAATAGCCGCTTGCAACGCCATCAGCGATATTTATGCTATGGGCGGAAAACCCCTTATGGCAATTGCTATTTTGGTGTGGCCCGTTGATAAAATCCCTCCCCACGTAGCCCAACAGGTGATTAAGGGGGCTCAGGAGATTTGCACCAAGGCAGGAATTCCACTGGCGGGTGGACACAGCATTGATAACCAAGAACCCATTTTTGGCTTGGCAGTAACGGGTATGGTCAAGAAAGAAAATATTAAAACCAATAATGCCATTCAAGAAAATGACCTCCTTTATTTTACAAAGCCCTTGGGAATTGGCGTGTTGAGTACCGCCTTGAAACGTGGATTATTAGACGAATCACATTATCAAGACATCGTAAAATCAACGACTGAACTCAATTCTATCGGTGAAAAATTGGGAACTTTGCCCTTCGTACACGCCATGACGGATGTAACGGGATTTGGTTTTGCAGGACATTTATTGGAAATGCTTGCTGGTAATGATTTGTCGGCAATTATTCAGAAAAATGCCTTGCCCATCATTGAAATAGCCAAAGATTTAGCCAAGCAATCGTGTTTCCCAGGCGGCACAACTCGCAACCATCAAGCCCAAGCACCCCACATCGAAGGCATGGAAGGTTCGGACTATATTATTTATTGCGACCCACAAACTTCGGGCGGATTATTGTTCAGCGTAAACCCCGCTCATGAAGCAGAAATGGATGCCTTTCTACAAGCAGAAAATCAGTTTTTTGCGAAGGTAGGGAAGATTGAAGCGAAGCGAGAGAAGGCAATTGTGTTTGAATAGGCGAGTCATCAAAAAATCGTAAGGAAGAGTTTAGTAGGAAATTTTGCTCCGTGGTTG
>JANPGQ010000224.1:0-8330 GCA_031423975.1 Cytophagales bacterium
CAATCCATTAGCTCCACTATCGAAGCCAACGGCTCTATCATTGCCAATGAATTTGTTGAACTGCATCCAGAAGTGAGTGGTAGAGTGGTTTATCTCAACATTCCCGAAGGTTCTTCGGTGGCGAAAGGAACAATTTTGGCACGCATCAATGATGCTGATTTACAGGCACAACTCAATAAAACGAAGGTTCAAATTGATTTGGCAGAAAAAACCGAACAACGTTTTTCTAAACTAATCGCCATCAATGGGATTAATCAAGCCGACTATGATAATGCATTAAATCAGTTGAATAATCTCAAAGCTGATTTGGCATATACGCAAGTTTTGATTGACAAAACCGTCTTGAAAGCCCCATTTACGGGTTTAATTGGTCTTCGTCAGATTAGTCAAGGGGCTTATATTTCTCCTACCACAATCATTGCTACCATGCAGCAAGTCAATAAATTGAAAGTTGATTTCACCGTTCCAGAAGAATATTCAAGCTTTATTCGTCAAGGTACAGTCGTGGAAGTGGCGATTGATAATAATGGTGCTACTCGTTGCAAAGCCGTTGTCATTGCCCGTGAACCACAGATTAATCAGACTACTCGAAATTTATTGATTCGTGCTTCGCTTTCAAATTGCAATGCCAATCCAGGTACGTTTACCAAAGTTTATTTCAATGCGGGAGGTGCAAAACGTAATATTTTGATTCCGACTAATGCTATTATTCCCGACGATAAAAATAAGAAAGTTGTCGTTATCAAAAATGGTATGGCAACTTATGCCGTAGTTGAAACGGGGGTAAGGCAAGAAAATGTAGTGGAAATCACCAAAGGATTATCGCAAGGGGATTCAGTAGTGGTGGATGGTGTATTGTTTGCTCGCCCAGATAAACCCGTGAAAATCAGGAAGGTGAAGAGTTTGGTGCAATAATTACGACACCTTTGGCATAATAATTTAATCATCAACATTCATGAATATTTCTGAATTATCTTTAAAAAGACCCGTTTTCGCAACGGTCATGAACATCCTCATCATACTTTTCGGAGTAGTGGGGTTCACGTTCTTGGCGGTACGAGATTATCCCGCCGTTGACCCTCCTATCGTCACGGTTTCAACGGCATATACAGGTGCGAACCCTGACATTATTGAAAACCAAATCACTGAACCTCTTGAAAAGCAAATCAACGGAATTCCTGGTATTCGTTCCATTACTTCATCCAGTACATTAGGCAATAGTAATATTTCCGTAGAGTTTAATTTGGATGTAGAGTTAGAAGCCGCCGCCAGTGATGTACGTGATAAAGTAGCCCAAGCGGTTCGGAATTTACCGCAAGATATTGATTCGCCGCCCGTAGTTTCCAAAGCCGATGCTAACAGTGATTTTATCCTTTTATTAGCCATTCAAAGCCGTAGTAAAGGGCTTTTAGAATTGAGTGATTATGCTGAAAATGTGCTTCAACAGCGTTTTCAGACCATCAATGATGTTAGTAGTGTCAATATATTAGGTCAGAAACGTTACGCCATGAGAATTTGGCTAAAACCTGACCGCATGAATGCTTATGGTGTTTCTTTTACAGATTTACAAAATGCCCTGGGGCGTGAAAACGTAGAAATTCCTGCGGGAAAAATTTATGGTGGTAATACAGAAATGACTATTCGTGCCTTGGGAAGACTGACCACTGAAAAGCAATTTAGAGATTTAATCATTACCCAAAATGTTTCAGGAATTGTGCGTTTGGGCGATGTGGCTTCCATTGAATTAGGACCCGAAAACTTAGAGCAATCTTGGAAATATAATGGCGTTTATGCCGTTGGTTTAGCCGTTGTTCCTCAACCAGGAGCAAATTACATCAGAATTGCCGACGAATTTAATAAGCGTTTGGCGGAAATTCAGAAAGAAAATAAATCTGATATTCAGTTTAAATTATTGATTGATAATACCAAAAACGTTCGCCGTTCATTGGCAGAAGTGGAAGAAACTTTGGTTATTTCGTTTGGCTTGGTAGTATTGGTTATTTTCTTCTTTTTCAGAAATTGGCTGATTGCCATTCGCCCTTTGATTGATATTCCCATTTCGTTGATTGCAACTTTTTTTGTGATGTACATTTGCGGATTTACCATCAATGTATTGACTTTATTGGGAATTGTTTTGGCAACGGGATTAGTCGTGGATGATGGAATTGTGGTTACCGAGAATATTTTTAGAAAACTTGAACAAGGTCTTCCCATCCGAAAAGCTGCTTTAGAAGGCAGTAAAGAGATATTTTTTGCGGTAATTTCTACTTCACTCACTTTGGCGGTGGTATTTTTACCAGTAATATTTTTACAAGGTTTTGTGGGAAGTCTATTCCGAGAATTTGGTATTGTAGTAGCTTCTGCCGTTTTGATTTCGGCTTTTGTTTCGCTGACAATTACCCCAGTTTTGAACGTTTATCTTACTCGTAAAAAAGCAGGGCATGGTTGGTTTTATGACAAAACTGAACCCTTCTTTACAGGCATGGAAAATGGCTATACCAACATTCTAAAAGGCTTTATGCGAGTACGTTGGGTAGCGTGGATTGTTGTTTTGGCGTGTGGTTTATTAATTTGGCTTGCCAGTAAAAACCTGCAAAGTGAAATAGCACCGATGGAAGACAAAAGTAGTGTTCGTTTTACCGTTTCTACGCCCGAAGGTTCCAGTTATTTATATACGCAAGCGGTGTCAGACCAAGTAGTAAACTTTCTGAACGACTCTATTCCAGAACGTGATTTTGTTTTCAATGCCGTGCCTGGCTTTGGGGGGCAAGGTGGTACAAACTCTTCGATAGCAAGAATTGGTTTGACCGACCCCGACCAACGAAATCGAAGTCAGGATGAAATTGCGAAGATGTTGAATAAGAAAATGGCAAAGTTCAACAACGCCAGAGTTTTTGGAATTCAGGAACAAACTATTTCGGTTGGCTTAGGTTCGAGGGGTAGTTTGCCTGTACAATTTGTGATTCAAAATATTGATTTTGCCAAAATAAAAGAAGCACTTCCTAAGTTTTTGGATGCTGCAAGGAATGATAAAACTTTCCAAAATGTTGACGTTAATTTGAAATTTAATAAGCCCGAAATTCTGATGACTTTCGACCGTATCAAAATCAAAGACTTAGCCCTGACAACGCAAGATGTGGTGAGTGCCGTGCAAGGGGCATTTAGTGGAAGAAGGTTGGCATATTTTACGATGAATGGTCGTCAGTATCAAGTAATTGCTCAAGTAGAACGCAATGACCGATTGAAACCTATGGATATTGAGAATTTATTTGTAACCAATTCCAGAGGTGAAAGAATTCCATTGAGTGCTGTTGTGAAATTAGAAGAAAGTAGTAATCCAGCAACGCTATATCACTTCAACCGTTTGAAATCTGCTACTGTTCAAGCATCATTAGCCGAAGGAAAAACGATTGGTGATGGTGTTATTGCGATGCGAGCTATTGCAGATAAAATTTTAGATAAATCTTTCCAAACAGCGTTAAATGGACCTTCAAGAGATTTTTCTGAAAGTTCATCTAATACAACTTTTGCCTTTGGATTGGCTTTGGCACTAATTTATTTACTTTTAGCGGCTCAGTTTGAGAGTTTTAAAGACCCTTTTACCATCATGCTAACGGTACCTTTGGCTTTGGCTGGTGCTTTGGGTTGTTTATGGTTTTTTGGACAAACAATTAATATTTTTTCCCAAATCGGGATGATTATGTTGATTGGTTTGGTTACAAAAAATGGAATTTTAATTGTAGAATTTGCAAATCATAAAAGGATGGAAGGGTTGTCACGATTTGACGCCGTTGTGGAAGCCGCCTCACAACGGCTTCGTCCAATTTTGATGACCAGTTTAGCAACTTCATTGGGTGCTTTACCCATTGCATTGAGTTTGGGTGCAGCTTCAACCAGTCGTGTACCGCTTGGAACGGTTGTAGTTGGAGGTATATTATTCTCATTAATCCTGACCCTGTTGGTTATTCCAGCCATTTATACTTTCATTTCAAGTGATAAGTACGTTACGGAAGAATCAAAATTGGAAGCAGAAGTTGATTCTCCCATCGAAACTCATTGATTTAAATCATTAATTACATGAAAATTAATATCAGAAATATCATTTTGTTTGCATTGATTACTCTGTTTTTCAAGATAAATTACGGTTTTGCTCAACAGCAAATTACCTTGAATGATGCTGTTAATCTTGCTTTAAAGAACAATTTGGATATTCAAATCTCTAAAAATAACCTATCGGCAGCCAGCATCAATAATCATATTGGGGTAGCGGGTGGATTGCCCACCGTAAATGCCACTGCCAGTACCAATCAGCAATTAACGGGTTTGAACCAAGAATTGAGTAATGGCACAAGCACTAATAGAAACTCGGTGATGTCAAATAATTCAGCAGTGGGTTTTGTCGGTACATTTTTACTTTATAATGGAGGGAGGGTTTTAGCGACAAAAAATCGCTTGGAGGAATTGCAAAAACTGAGTCAAGAACAGGTAAATGTAACGGTTCAGAATACCATTGCCGATGTGATGTTAAAATATTATGCAGTTGTTCAACAACAAAATTTTGTTACAACCTTAACGCAATCCATTGAAGTTTCTAAACAAAAACTGTCATTAATTGAAACCCGCAAAAGTGTAGGCTTATCCAATGATGCTGAATTATTTCAAGCACAATTGGATTTGAATGCTCAAATCCAAGCATTACAATCTCAAAAAATTATTATCAATCAAGCTAAATCAGATTTATTGAGAAGTTTAGTCTTACAACCCAATTCTGAAATTACGGTTAAAGACACCATTATTGTTGATAGAAACGTAGGATGGGAATCAGTAGAAGTAAATTTAAAAAAGAATCCCAATGTATTAACAGCTGATATTCAAATAGTTATTAACAAAATCATTGAGAGAGAAGTAAACGCCAGAAGATACCCATTAATTAATGCCAATGCAGGCTATAATTATAATTTAAGCCAAAGTACCGCAGGATTTACTTTGTTAAATCAAAACTACGGACCATTTTTGGGACTTACCGTAAGTATGCCCATTTATACGGGAACTGCCAATGTAAGGCAACTGCAGGTAGCAAAAATCAATACTGACAATGCCAAATTGCAGCGGGAATCAGTTTTGATAAATTATAAAAATACGGTCTCAAAAGCCTGGGAAGCCTATATTAGTACGATTCAACTGATTGATAATGAGCAGCAAAATTATAAAATTGCCCAAAAACTATTAGATATTATCTCCCAAAAATTTCAATTGGGACAAGCTACCATAGTGGATATTAGAGTTGCCCAGCAAAGTTTTGAGAATTCGGGGTATCGTTTAAATAATCTGAATTACAATGCCAAAGTAGCAGAAATTACTTTGAAGCAAATTTCTAATCAATTAGGGAATTAATAGTTACTAAAAATTCAAAAAGCCTTCAAATTCCAAAATTTGAAGGCTTTTTATTTATTGCTTCTCAGCCCAAGCATCCATTTTTCGTTCCAATACATCCAAGGGCATACTTCCATCTTTTAAAAATTCATCATGGAAATTAGCTACATTGAATTTTGAACCCAATGATTTTTCATATTTGCTTCTCAATTCTCTGATTTTCAAAGCTCCAATTTTGTATGATAACGCCTGACCAGGAATTGCCATATATCTTTCAATTTCAGCCACAGCCCCTTGTTCTGCAATGGGCTCATTATCCATCATGTATTTTATCGCTTTTTCTCTCGACCAACCTTTTGTGTGAATACCCACATCAACCACTAAACGAATAGCACGGTGGATTTCATCACCCAATGCACCCATATACTGATAGGGGTCGGTGTATAAGCCCAAGTCTTTGCCCAATGATTCACAGTACAATGCCCAACCTTCGACATACGCACCATATCCATTAAAACGTTGAAATTTGCTCAATTTTTCATTTTCTTGTTGTAATGAGATTTGATAATGATGTCCAGGAATGGCTTCATGCAAAAATAAAGATTCCATGCCTGAAGTAACATTAAACTTAGTGGCATCGGGAATTGGTACATAAAAAATACCAGGTCTCGAACCATCCATTGACGAAGGATTATACTCTGCACTGGCAGAAGCCTCTCTGAATTTTTCAGTCTGGCGAATCTCAAATTTTGCTTTGGGAGTATGATTAAAAATGGTTTTAAGTTTTGGGTCAATTTTAGCTAAAATTCCTCTGAACACGTCTAATACCTCTTTTGGCGTTTTATAAGGATAGAATTTTTTATCAGTTTTTAGGTAATCAAAAAATTCCGAAAGCGTTCCTTTAAAACCTACTTCGACTTTCACTTTTTCCATTTCTCCTCTAATTCTCGCTACTTCTTTGAGTCCAGTTTCATAAATTTCTTCTGATTTTTTATCAGTAGTTGTCCAAAATCTTGATTGATAGTCATAAATTTCCTTACCCATTGGCAATGTCCCCACTCCCGAAGTTAATCGAGCTTTGGGCAGATATTCTGTTTTCAAAAATGTCGCTAATTTCTGATAAGTAGGCACAAGTTCGGTCATAATTACCTTGCTGTATTCCTCTGTTAAACGGGTTTTGTCTGCCTGTCCAAAATCTTTGGGGAATTTAGTGATAGGTCCATAAAAAAGGCTTTTGGTAGGGTCAGAAACCACAAAATCGTTCATCTGAGGAATCATTTTTGTTACCAATGATTTTGGCAATACAACACCAGACACCATTCCCTTCCGAAAATTTGCAACGGCAGTATCTCCCCAAACGGTAAATTGAGACACTCTTTTCAACCAATTTTCGTAATCTTTCACGGTTTTGAAAGGCTGACTGCCATCACCACTTCCCATCTGTCCCATCGTAAGTGGCAATCCCCAAAATTGCTGAAAAGGAATCAATTCATCATGAAATTTAGTACCTTCAATGGACATTTCAACTTCTCGTTTGAAAATATCATAAGCTGTTTTATCATCATCATTAAGGGCTTCACGGTCTATTTTACTAACCTCCGCCAAGTATTTTTCATTTGAAGCCTTATATTTTGCAATATAGTCTTGTGAAATATTGTTGGGTAATAAATCATTATAACGATTATCGCCTTGGGCAGTAGCCGATAGTGGATTTAACGTTAAACCCTCCTCGTAATAATTATCCAAAATAGTGGCTAACTCTTTATTTGAATCCGTTATTGTTGAATCCTTTTTTTCAGAATTACAAGCAAACATGGTGAGGGCGAGTAGCCCAATGAAAATTTTGTTCATGAATTTTATTGTTGTTAAGAAATGGGTTAATTCAAACAAAAAGCCCTCAAATTTGAAGGCTTTTCTTTCAATACTAAAAATACAAGTGGGCGGTATAGGATTCGAACCTACGACCTCCGCCCTGTCAAGGCGGCGCTCTAAACCAACTGAGCTAACAGCCCGCAGAGTGTGACCCGCAGAGGGTAAATAGTTTTATACAAATATGAAGGATAATTTTCAATAATTCAAGCTTAGGTCCGGGAATCCAATAAAGTAGCACTCTTAAATTCCTATTCCTAAGATTTACGTTTCAAAAAAATATGAAATATGAATTATGAGATATGAAATTTTGGTTATAAATTATGAAAAAATGGGATGATGATTTTTTATACAATCAAAAACATCTCATTATTCATAATTCATACCTCATAATTAAAGAGAATGTTTCATCCAAAACTCATCGTCAGAACACCTTCCTTGCCATTTTCTGACGATATTTCCGAAGAATTTTTAAAGCAATTTCTTGAAAATCCGTCCTTTGCCGAAGCTGTTTATTTGGCTTCGCCCGTGCTTTTTAGAGAAGCAATTCTCTGGAAGGAAAATAAAATTTCTGACCCAAAAAAAATTCAAAAAATCCCCCTTTCTTTAGCTAAATATTATACCCGAATGTGCAGTAGATGTACTCCATTTGGACTTTTTGCGGGTTGCGGCGTGATTGAATGGGGTGATGAAACCAGTATAGAACTATCAACAGCTACCAAACGCAATACTCGCTTAGATATGCACTATGCTGGAGCATTAGCACAACGTTTAGCAGAAATTCCAGCCGTAAAAATGTCTTTAAAATACTATCCAAATTCAAGTATTTACCAGATTGGAGCAGACATCAGATACGTTGAATATAAATATGTTGAAGGTAGAAGAACGCACCAAATCAGTGCCATCACTTGGTCTGATTATATTCAGATGGTGTTGGATTTATGCAAAACGGGTACAAAAATCCCAGATCTCCTCCCTCATCTCATTGACGATGAAATTTCGGAAAGCGATGCATGTCTTTTATTGAAGAATTAATCTCTACGCAACTGTTAGTCAATGAGTTAGAACCCGCCATAACGGGTATTGAA
>JANPGQ010000225.1:0-8412 GCA_031423975.1 Cytophagales bacterium
TGGCAACTTTTCCTGTGAAATCTTTTGTCATTGTTTTTGTTTGTTGAAAAAAATAGTAATTAATAAAATTCGTGGTTAAATTTGAAAATATTAATCCACAAATCAAAACAATTTGTTTGTTCAAATGGTAAACTAATTGTATCCACTAACACTCCATCAAATTATTTCAAAATCTTTAAAGCAATCACTTAATAAGGTAAATAAGAGATTCGTAAAAAACCGTTGCCATTTAATCAATATTTTACCAACGGTTTATCCTCAAATTCGTATATTCGTTTTAAATTTTAACCACATAGGTAGGATAGTGAGGATAGGGTTTTTAAAGAAAATTTTAAAAAACTATCATTTCTATCATTTCTATGTGGTAAAAAAAATCAAAGTAAGTTTCATAATTTAATCATTAGTTTTAAATCTGACAAACCTCCATTTGCTGAGTAATTTTGTTAATTGCTTTTCTTTAAATATTTCAGAATAAAGCTATAATCCTTTCTAAAATCATGACTAATAACCCACAGGCTGAACCCCTTTTGATTGAAGACCCAAATCGTTTTGTGCTATTTCCAATCAAACACAACGATATTTGGCAATACTATAAAAAAGCTGAAGCCTCTTTCTGGACTGCCGAAGAAATCGACCTTTCACAAGATGCAAATGATTGGGAAAATCGTTTGAATGATGGCGAAAGACACTTTATTTCGCACGTATTGGCATTTTTTGCTGCCTCCGATGGTATCGTTAATGAAAATTTGGCGGTAAACTTTCTTTCAGAAGTTCAATATGCCGAAGCTAAATGTTTCTACGGTTTCCAGATTATGATGGAAAATATTCATTCAGAAACTTATTCGTTGCTGATTGATACTTACATCAAAAATCCCGTTGAGAAAGACAAAATGTTGCGGGCGGTTGATACTATTCCGTGCGTCAAGAAAAAAGCGGATTGGGCGTTGCGTTGGATTGAAAACGGTAATTTTGCCGAGCGTTTGATTGCCTTTGCGGCGGTGGAAGGAATCTTCTTTTCGGGTTCGTTTTGTTCAATTTTTTGGTTGAAAAAACGTGGTTTGATGCCAGGTTTGGCGTTCTCAAACGAATTGATTTCCAGAGACGAAGGCTTGCATTGTGATTTTGCGTGTATGCTTTACACCGACCACATCCAGAACCAGTTGAACCCACAAGATATCTATGACATCATTTTGGATGCCGTAGAAATTGAGAAAGAATTTGTGTCAGATGCTTTGCCAGTTTCCTTGATCGGAATGAACTCAGCGATGATGTGTGAATATATCGAATTCGTTGCCGACCGTCTGTTGATAGCTTTGGGTTTACAGAAGCAATTTAACGCCTCAAATCCTTTTGATTTTATGGAGATGATTTCGTTGCAAGGCAAAACCAATTTCTTTGAAAAACGAGTGGCAGAATACCAAAAATCAGGCGTAATGTCAGAGAAAGAATCAATGGCATTTTCAATGGATGCAGATTTTTAATTTAGGGATTGGGTATAATTAGGGGTTTGAGTCCTAACCCTTTAATCCTTAATAACAACACAAAAAAGTGGCTTGCAAATTTAATTTTGCAAGCCACTTTTTTTACCTAATTCACAATCCCTATTTAGCATAGTTCACCGCACGCATTTCACGAATTACAGTTACTTTGATTTGCCCTGGGTACTGCATTTCTTTTTCAATTTTCTGCGAAATATCAAATGAAATCATGCTTGCTTTTTCGTCTGAAACATTTTCGGCATCTACTAAAACCCGCAACTCACGACCTGCCTGAATAGCGTAACATTTCTGAACACCGTTGAAACTTACCGCCAATTCTTCCAATTCTTTCAATCTACGCATATACGATTCCATCATTTCACGTCTTGCTCCTGGGCGTGAACCCGAAATAGCATCACAAACCTGAATGATGGGTGAAATCATGGATGTCATCTCTATCTCATCGTGGTGGGCTCCAATGGCGTTGCAAATCTCGGCGTTTTCTTTATATTTTTCGGCTAATTGCATACCCAAAATTGCATGGGGTAATTCCGCTTCTTCATGCCAAACTTTTCCAATATCATGTAAAAGTCCCGCACGTTTTGCCAGCTTGGCATTTAAGCCCAATTCAGCCGCCATCGTAGCACAAAGTTTCGCCACTTCCCGTGAGTGTTGCAAGAGATTTTGTCCGTAAGAAGAACGGAAACGCATTCTACCTACCATTCTGATAAGTTCGGGATGGAGTCCGTGAATCCCTAAATCAATGACGGTACGTTCGCCAATTTCTACGATTTCATCTTCAATATTTTTCTTGGTTTTTGCTACAACCTCTTCAATACGAGCGGGGTGAATACGTCCATCTTGCACCAAACGGTGAAGCGACAAACGAGCAATTTCACGACGAACGGGGTCGAAACCTGAGATAATAATTGCCTCTGGGGTATCATCTACAATAAATTCTACGCCTGTTGCGGCTTCTAAAGCACGAATATTTCGTCCTTCACGACCAATTATTTTACCTTTCACATCGTCTGATTCGATGTTGAAAACCGATACGCAGTTTTCAATCGCATTTTCAGCCGCAGTCCGTTGGATGGTTTCAATAACTATCTTTTTGGCTTCTTTCGTAGCCGTCAATTTAGCTTCTTCAATGGCAGTTTTAATCATGGCAGATGCCTTCGTTTCGGCTTCCCCACGTAGAGCATCAATCAATTGTTGCTTGGCATCGGCGGCGGTTAGACCTGCAATTTTTTCTAATTGAGCCACTTGACCTGCCAACATTTCTTCAGCTTCGGCTTTCTTTTTCTCAGCTTCTTCGGTTTTTCTTTTAAGATTCTCTTCCTTAGAAGTTAGTGACTGACGTTGTGAATTCAAGTCGGCTTCCATCCGTTTGGTTTGTTCCATCGTCTGTTTTGCCTGTTCCATCGAAGCCTGAATCTGGCGTTCACGGTCTTTCAAGGTCTGTTCATTCTGGACTAAAATCTGTTTCTTTTTAGTCGAATCTTCTTCAAACTCTGAACGTAATTTTAAGAATTTTTCTTTGGCTTCTAAGATGCGTGATTGTTTGAGAGCATCTGCTTGAAGTTCGGCAGTTTTTACAATATCAGCAGCTTTGACGATGGCTATTTCTTCGAGTTTTTCGCTGTTTTTAGCGAACATGATTTTACCTACAAATAGCCCTGCGATGAGGGACACTACTGCGGCAATAATGGGAGTTAGCATTATTATATCGTTTTAGTAGATTTGTTCGTGCGTAAAGAAAGACGCAATGCGATACAAACCCAATGAAAAATGGTACTAAAACAGACAAATGCCTAATTGAAAGGAGGGCTTTAATTTGATAATTTGGAGATGTTATTATTTGGAAATTATAGTTAAAATATTGATTTCCAGAATATTAACATTTATCCTTATCACTAAGTATAAATTCTAAATCATTGGTAAGGAATAATTAAGATAATGAATTTAAAATTGTTTTAAATAGCTACGAAAATGGGTCAATGATTAATTGCCAATTTTCAAATTTTCAAATTATTTAGTAATGACGGTTGAGAAAATGTTAATCAGCAATGGTATCAATAATTGATTCTAAGGATGATATTTTATCTAAAACTGATTTTTGGATATGCTCATTTTGCATATCAGTTTTCAGAACACTCATCGCAAAATCTAAGGCTGATAGTGCTAAAAGCCTTTGGGTACTTTTGATACCATATCGTTCCTGATAATTTAGGATTTTTTCGTTAATCAACTTAGCGGCTTTTCTAATGACTTCCTCCTCTGCAACATTAGCGGGCGTGGGGGCAAAAGCCTCCGTGCCAATGATAATATTGCAAGGTATGGGTTTAGTCATTTTTTGAAAAGTTAAAGAAATTTAAAAAGTTGCACAGTTAAAGAAATTAGTATAAATGAATAGTTAAAGACTTGGTAGTAACATATAATTCACAGCTTTATAACTCTTTAACTTTATAACTCTTTAACGCTATAACTAATAAAACTAATTGCTAAGTTGGCTAATACATTTCTCTATTTCTAAAATATATTCGTCAAGTTTTTCTTTCAATTGGACAGGGTTGCCTGTACTTTTTAGATTATTTACTGCAATCTTAGTGAATTTATCTGATTTTTTAAAGTTTTTTACTTGTTGGTTTAATTTTTTATGTAAATCTTGATTCTCTTTCAACGTATCATTTAGGACATTTCTAAGATTGTCATTATCTTTTTGGCACTCATCAAAAGCCTTTTTCATCTCTACATAATTCTCCGCCAACCCTTTGAGTTTTTGTTCCAAAGCGTTAAATCGAGAGAAAATTTGTATTTGAGATTCATCCATTTATTTATAGAATACGGTACGCCGTCCGAATTAATAGTAATAGAGAATAGCTTTAGAGCAGGAGGGAAATTTGACAAATTTTCAACAACCATTCTCTGTTCTCTATTAACTATCAACTAATTGCACAAATTTCTCAAAAAAAATTGACATTTCACTTTAAAAATGCGTATTTATCTCTGATTTTCAATGGAATAATGGTCTTTCGCTCAACAATTACAACACCTACCGTATATAAAGCCAGTAATAGCAAATGATAAGGCACTGAAACCCAAAGGCTACTAAATTGAATCTTCATTACGCAATAAATCAATAACCCTGCCGAAATAATGTAGCCCATCGCCGAACCGATTTTGTAGGGAACGGGATAATAGCGTTGTCCGAGGAAATAACATAGTGCCGTCATCGAAAAACACGAAATTAAAAAGGCAATGGCACAGCCCATATAACCCATTTTGGGAATGAGAATAATGTTTAATAATACGGTGATAATTAAACCAATGAGCGTAATCAAAGTGCCAAAATAGGTTTTTTTATTGAGTTTAAACCAGACCGACATATTGTAGTAAATGCCTAAGAATAAGTTTGCCAAAAGCAAAATAGGCACTACTGAAATACCTTCCCAATAGATTTTTTTACGGAGAAAAAATACCTTCAACCAGTCGAGGTTTAGGCACACTCCCAACCAGATAAAAATACAGGTAATCAAGAACCATTTGGTTACATTAGCCAAAGTTTCGGGAGACTGTTTATCGTCTGTTTTGGAAAGAAAAAATGGTTCGGCGGCGTATCTAAATGCCTGTGTAGCCAATGCCATGAAGATGGAAAGTTTATAAACGTTGCCATAAATTCCGAGAGCTTCTTGGGAGGTTCTGTTGGGATAAAAACCTGTTGGTAAAAGGCGTTCTAACAGCAATCTATCAAACAATAAATTGAAGGTACTTGCCAGCACCATCAGCATCACGGGATAGGAATACAACAACAATTTTTTGAGTTCGCCTTTATCAAACTGAAACTTGAAATCGAAAAGTTCTTTTCTGAGAAAATAGATAAAAGTGGCATTTGCCAAGAGGTTTGCCAAGAAAATATAACCCGCTCCAATCTTGGGATTATACAGTTTTTGGGCAAGTGGTTGGAGGTTGTTTAGATAATCGCCATCGGCTATTTTTTTCAAAATTAATAAGAAAAAGACATTCAAAAAGACATTAATTAAGATATTGACAATCTTGGCTTTAACGAATTTTGCGGTCTGTTTTTCTAACCTCAGTCGGGCAAAAGGAATGGCGGTAATGGCATCAATGGCTAAAATGAGGGCAAGCCAAATCAGGAAATTCTCCTTGCCAGCGTATCCCCAATAAGTAATAATGGGCGTAGCAAAAACGATAAGAATCAATGAAAAGAAGGCACTACTAATCAGAATGGCACTTTGGATGATGTTGTAATATTTGGTTTTGTCTTCTGCCGCAAAGCGAAAAAATGCCGTTTCCATACCATAAGTATAGATGATATTTGCCACGGCAACATAGCTGTATAGCTTGATGTTTACGCCCAATTCACCTGGCAAAAAGGCTGCGGTATGAATAAAAACTAATAAGAAATTCAACGAACGCCCCAAGATGGTACTGATACCGTAAGAGGCGGTTTCGCTTGCTAATTTTTTAAGAATACTCATGCTTATTTCGGTTTTATTTCACCATCGGTGGCTCGGTGGTTTTCTTACCAAATATTGACAAATTTACGTAACGTTTTGGAGCTAAACGGAAGTCAATCAGGAGTTTATCTAAATCAGCTAATGAACGGTTAATGTTTGAATACAACGAATCATCTTTCAATAATTTACCCATTGAGCCTTGTCCAGCTTCAATGCCCAACATAATTCTGTGCAGACCTTCTAATGATTTTTGGGTGGTGGCAATGGCATGACTAACTCTTAAGGCACTCAAAGAATCGGCGATGGAACTGAACTTGCCAATGAGAGGTTTTAGGCTTTTTTCGGTCTCAATCAAATTGCCTGAAAGAGCTTTCATATTGGCAGTTACACCCGCCAAACTTTCTCTATTTTCAGCAATAGTTGCCCCCATAGTCCCACCCAAACTGGTAACGGTTCTATCGGTATTTCTAATTAAACCATTTACGGATGAACCCGTAGCTTCAAAACTTTTTGTAACCACTCTCAATGAACGAGTCAAAGAATCTAAATTATTGATTAAAGGAAGTGCTTTTTCCTTAATCAAATCACTGATACCCGTTTCGCTGGTGGGTTGTAGTGACCCGCCCACAGGTATTATTCCATTGCCTTTACCCATTTCCAATCTTACGAGTTTGCCACCTAAGAGACCATCGGAAGATAGAATGGCTTTTGTACCCATTGGCAGGGGCAAATCTTTACGAATGGAAAGCGTAACTTTTACTTGATTGCCCGCAATGAGTTCAACTTTTTTTACCTGCCCCACTTTCATTCCACTCAATGAAACTTGGTTGGCTGCCGTTAAGCCTTCTACGTTTTTGTAAACTACAATATATTGATGCTCAGGCGAAAAGAAGTCTTTTCCCTTTAGAAAGTTGAATCCTAAGTATAAAATTACAAATGAAATAATGGCGAGTAAGCCAACTTTAGTTTCTTTAGAGATAGTCATATTTTTTAATTGACAATTAACAATTGATAATTGACAATTGATTAAGATGGCTCCATTAATTGTCAATTATCAATTATCAATTGATGTTAGTTTTCAATTTCTTCTTTATATAATTTAAACGCCTTGAATATTGAATTTGCCACTTCGTCTTGTCCTTCGGCAGAGGCTAAATATTTTTCTTCTTGGGCGTTGGTCAAAAAACCTGTTTCTATCAAAACGCTTGGCATGGCGGTTTCCCAAAGTACCAAAAAACCTGCTTGTTTTACGCCGTAGCTGGTTCGGTTATTTTGTTTTTTGAACTGACGCTCTACTTTTGAGGCTAATTTGATGCTATTGGTCATGAAGGCATTTTGATAATTTGCCATCATAATGTGTGCCAAAGGTGAATTTGGGTTGAAGCCATTATACGTTTTCTTATAATCATCTTCTTGCAAAATTACGGAGTTCTCTCTTTTGGCAACACTCAAGTTCTCGTTCGTTTTATGTAACCCCATCGTGTAGGTTTCCGTTCCCGCAAATTTGGCAGAAGGGTGAGAATTGCAGTGTACTGAGATAAATAAATCGGCTTTGTTGCGGTTGGCAATGGCAGAACGTTCGTGTAAGTCTATCTTTATGTCTTTCATGCGGGTATAAAGTACACGAACATTAGGATATTCAGCTTTGATTTTTTCGCCCACTGCCAAGACAATCTTCAAGGCAATTTTAGATTCATTGTGGTCGGCACCATGACAACCAGGGTCTCTGCCCCCGTGTCCAGCATCCAAAACAATAGTCTTGATACGATTGGCAGAACCATTCGGTACGGAGACATCTACTCCGCTGATTGTATCTTGAGGGTTGATGAAACTTCCCAAGCCACAAAAACAGGTAATTAATAAGAAACCTTTAACAATCTTTAACATTATTTTCAAGCGGGTACGTTATCTTCAATGAGTAATAGATTAATTTTGTAGTGCAAAGATAAAATTTTAATACAACTGAAAAAAGAACTTCACATATTGAGTATCGTAATTAGCTTATTTTTAGGGTTTTTCCTCTTAAATCAAGCTCATGCACAACGGGTAATAGCGGGTAAGCCCATCATAAATACGAAAAACTTAGGTAATAAAGTAGCTTTGAATGATACCATCAAAGCTGATACCCTCACAAAAACCGTTCCCGATTCCCTCAAAAAGAACAACGATTTGCAAACCACCGTAGTATATTCTTCCAAGGATTCAACGGTGATGGATACCAAGAACCAAGTAGTATATCTTTACGGTGATGCCAAAGTTACGTATGGTGATGTTGTTTTGTCGGCTGATTTCATTAAATTAAATTGGGATAAAAGTGAGGTTTTTGCCCAAGGTACAAAAGATACCGTTGCGAAGAAAACCATCGGCAAACCCGTTTTCAAACAAGGCGGTGAACCCTACGATGCAGATGAAATAAAGTATAATTTCAAGTCCAGAAAGGCAATTATCAAGGG
>JANPGQ010000226.1:0-7045 GCA_031423975.1 Cytophagales bacterium
CACTTTACCCGATACCAACACCACAGGGTCAGATTTTGTGGGTTCAGTTTTTACGGGTTCTACTTTCTTGGGTTCGCCACCTGCCAATGGGGATGTGGTAGAAACAGGTAGTTCAACGGGTTTTGGTTGTTCAATTTTCAAACGAAAAATGTCTTTTTTGCCTGCTGAATTATTGCTTGAAACGAAATAGGCGTAATCTCCTGCTGCCGAAATAGTGTAATAGGCATCGTATTGGTCGGTATTGATGGGTTCGCCGATGTTTACGGGTGCTGTCCAGTGAATCCAAGTTTCGTCTTTTCGTTTACAAACCCAAATATCATTACTTCCTTTTCCGCCCTCACGATTGCTCGAAAAATAAAGCGTTTTGCCGTCTGCTGCCAAGAATGGCGTAGTTTCAGTGAAATCGGTATTGACATCATCCCCCAAATTCATGGGTTCAGACCATGAGCCATCTTTTTCTAAAAATGAGGCATAAATATCGTCTTCATCCGAATTTTTCTTTTCTGAAAAAGCCATCAAAAGCGTTTTGCCATCGTTGGAAAGATAACCTACTTCGTTTTTACCTTTACTCAATTTTTCGTACTTCGGAATTTCTAATTTCTTCGGAATATCCCAACCAGAGCCGTTCTTTTTGGCAATTGAAAAACCACGAGTTTCGTACTGTCCGTTCACGTAAGCACCTTTGACTAAGATAGTTTGTCCATCGGGCGAAACACTGAAAATGGTATTGTATTGGTCACGATTAAGGCTTTCGGGCATACGTCTGGCGGTAGTCCATGCACCCATTACACTTTCTGAAAACCAAATATCTTGCGAACCCGCAATTTGCTCCGTTCCCGCCATACCAAATTTGTTGCTGGGATGATTTTTTCGTCCAAAATACAAAATTCTACCATCGGGCGCCATTACAGGATTGAGTTCGGAATATTCAGTATTCACTGCTGTACCAATGCTTTCTGGCTTGTTTTCGGGCATAGCCATGATAAGCTGTGCTTTCAGCAATGGGCTTTGAGCAAAGAAAATTGAGCAAAAGAGGAACGTAAATTTTGTGGTTTTCATTGGTAAATGTTTTAATTGACGGCTTTTTGTAACCACATAGTTTTGATAGTAAACATAGAGATTATGTGCCTTGAAACGAATTTTTGTGGTAAAAATTGTTTAGATTCAAGCTCTCCCCAGCCATTTCCCCACCAATTCACCCTCTGAAACATCATTCCGCAATTTTTCCAAAAGCGACTCAATATTATCATCCACAATTAGCATATCAAGATTTGCCTGTTTCACAAAACCTTCCGAAACCATCTTTTCGAGCATTACGAGCATAGGGTCGTAGAAACCGTTGGTGTTCAGAATTCCTACGGGCATTTTATGCAAACCCAATTGTCGCCAAGTCAAGATTTCAAAGAGTTCATCAAGCGTTCCCCAACCCCCTGGCAAGGCAATCACGGCATCAGATTTTTCTGCCATCAGTTGCTTACGGGTGTGCATGGTGTCCGTTACTATACACTCAGTCAGCCCTTTGTGTTGCACCTCCCAAGGCTCCATAAAAGATGGAATCACGCCAATTGCCTCTCCGCCATTTGCTAAAATAGCATCGGCAACTGTACCCATTAGTCCCACACTTCCACCGCCATAAACTAAGGTAAGCCCTTGATTAGCAAGTGTTTTTCCAACCAGAGTAGCAGTAGTTTTATAAACTTCGTTATGTCCTGCCGACGAACCGCAGTAGATTAAAATATTTTTCAAAATATGGTTTTTGTTTTGTTAATTTGTAAAAATACGAAGCGTGTATTTATTAAAAGGAAAATATGTATAAAACCTTTGCGTCATAGCGACTTTGCGGTTAATAGTTACCCCAATAAATCCTCCAAAACCCCTTTCACGTCCGTAAATTTATATTGAAAATCCGTCTCTAATTTTATCCGTTGATTCAAGATATAATTTCCTCCCAAAACAATTATTGCCATTTCTCCAAAAATCAATTTCAAAGCGAAAGCTGGAATATTTGGCATCCAAAACGGGCGTTTTAATACTTCCGCTGATAGTTTGGTAAGTTCATAATTCGTTACGGGATTGGGGGCAACGGCATTATAAAAACCCGTCATACGCTCATCCGTGAGGGCTTTTAGGTACAATTCGCACAAATCATCTAAGTGAATCCATGACTGCCATTGTTTGCCCGTACCCAGGGCAGCACCTACGCCAAAACGTACAGGTTGGGTCAATTTTGGCAAAGCTCCACCTTTTTCGCTCAATACAATTCCAGTTCTGAGTTTCACGGTTCTGATGCCTAATGCTTGAATTTCATCGGCTGCTGCCTCCCATTGAATACAACAATCTGCCACAAAATCTACGCCCGCAGTGTGTTGTTCTGAAATAGGCTCATCGCCCGTATCGGCTCCGTAAAACCCAATTCCAGAGGCTGAAATGAAAGATTTTATGTGATGAGGAATTGTTTTTAAAGTTTTGGTAATCAGAGCGATAGATTTAGTTCTACTTTCGATGATTTCCTTTTTACGAGCATCAGACCAATTTTTATCGGCAATACCTGCTCCTGCTAAATGGATAATATAGTCGGCTTCGAGAAGGGCTTCTTCATCAATAATTCCTTTCTCAACATCCCAATTATACATTTTGATGGCAGTTTTTTTCCCTTCCGATTTAGTGAGTCGAGTTTGTATTTTGACTACCTTCTTCCGACCAAGATGTGAAACCGAAAAGCCTTTTTCTAATAAAATTTCAGAAAGACGAGTGCCGATTAAGCCTGAACCGCCTGTGATGAGTACGTTTTGCATATTTTTAGCTGTGAGCTATGAAGTATGAATAATATGATTTGTAAAGATATTTTCTTGATTTTTAGATGCTTATGAATGAAATATTAAAGCAAAAAAATCATTCCAAAGCTCTGCTTTTTAATCCAAATTTTTTAACTCCTTTTCTCAATTTACCCATAAATTCATCCCCAGGGTCAGTTTTACCTGTTCGATAATTTGGGTTGGTTTCTTTCCAGAGTGGCGTATTTTGAAAAGTGGTATATTCATGATGTCCAATCAAATATTTAATGGTTTTGTATTTCTTTTTAAGGTATTTTACGATAAAAATATTAGCTTTCAGTTGGGCTTCGGTCAAAGGAAATTTATTGCCATCTCCTACATTTTCAATGCCCAATGCACACCAATTTAGTCCGATTACGTGGCGTGCCATCAGGTTTTCGGGCATGAGTCGGTAAATTGTTCCGTCTCTATCCACCAAAAAATGAATTGACACATTCAAAGGACTTGCCTCAATTAACTCCTTTCTACCTTTCAGTGTAACAGGATTAAAAGCATTAAATGACCCATTGAGCGTAGGAATAGCCGTCCAATGCGAGACAATCATCTTGGGTGAAAGCGTTGGTTCGGTTTGAATTAAGCCGTGTCTTTCTTTGAGATATTGTAAAGAAAGTGCTTTTCTGACCGAATCATAAACGATGGGTCGGTCAATGATTTTTTGAGATAAAGCCTTAAAAATTAGTAGGTTTACTACTAATAAAAGTGATATTTTTTTCATAAATTATAGATTTTGTCGGTATTTGAAATGATGAAATATTCAACAATTTACTAAAAAATAGCTATCTTTCGAGTGATTAAAAGACGATAAAATGAACCCCATATTTAAGAAACTACTTTCCATGACCGATGTTTTCGGTTTCTTCGAGCGTGACCCTTTCGGCAATTCTATGCTACTGAAAAGATTTATTGTGATGGTTTTGGGGGTAATAACGTACAGTCGGCTACGGGGTGTGAACAAAACGCAAATCAGAGGAACGGAACATTTGGAGGGGCTTCCACGTACGGGCGTACTTTTTTTATCGAATCATCAAACCTATTTTATGGATGTAATTGCCCTGTATCACATCTTTTTTAGTGTAAAATGGGGATTTCGTAATTCGGTCAATTTTCCGATTTATTTGTTAGCACCACGTTCAAGGGTATTTTATGTGGCGGCTTCCGAGACGATGAAAGAAGGCGGATTGATTCCAAGAATATTCTCGCAAGCAGGGGCAATTTTGGTTAATCGTTCGTGGCGAGCCCAAGGAAAAGATGTGAAGAGGGAAATCGATACTTCGGCAGATGATAAAGTTGGGAAGGGGTTGGATTATGGCTGGGTAGTAAGTTTCCCACAAGGTACAACCACGCCTTACGCACCCCTACGCAAAGG
Source organism: Cytophagales bacterium (assembly GCA_031423975.1). Lineage (GTDB taxonomy): Bacteria > Bacteroidota > Bacteroidia > Cytophagales > Spirosomataceae > Arcicella. Next base: position 4,201 of record JANPGQ010000226.1, read on the forward strand.
AACGGCTCATTTGATAAAAGCCCATAATCCGATTGTAGTGCCTGTGGTAATAAATGGTTTCAGAAGGGCATTTGATAAGAAAGGATTACGTTTTAGAAAGATAAATACTACGCTATCGGTAACGTTCAAAGAACCCATTAGATTTGACCCAGAAATGCCCGTGGAAGAAATCATAGAGCTTTTAAGAGAAAAAATAGAACAAAATATTCCAGTTGAGAAATTGACGTGGAAGAGAGAAGGGATTTAGGGTTATATGGGATTTAGGGGTTTAAGGTTTTTAATTTCCTCTCCTTAAACCCCCTTAAACCTCAAATCCCTTAAACCCCAACACCTCCATCAACCCCTAAAAAAATGCTTTTCAAGACCAAAGGAATCGTTATTAATTACATTCGTTACCGAGAAACTTCGGTAATAGTGAAGATATATACCGAAGAATTTGGGATTCAGACTTACATTGAAAATGGCGTGAGAAGCTCTAAATCTAAGAATAAAATCGCTCTATTTCAGCCACTTACGTTATTGGACTTAGTGATTTATCATAAAAAAGGAAAAGACATTCAACGGATTTCGGAGGTAAAATGTAATCATCCTTTTCAAACGCTGCCCTTTGATATTCATAAATCTTCAATCTCGCTTTTTATTACCGAGATTTTAGGGAAATGTCTTCACGAAGAATCCAATAATTCAAATCTATTTCAATTTCTGAATAATTCAATTTTGTGGTTGGATGGCACCACAGAAAATTTTGAGAATTTCCATTTACAGTTTCTCCTTCAATTAGGCACATACTTAGGATTTTCGCCCGAAAATGCCCATGAAATTTCTCATGAATTAAGTATTCATAATCTCCAAAAGCCAACAAAAGAGCTTGAAAATCAATTGGATATGCTTTTGAATAACCAATACGATAAAGCTCCAAAGATTGATCGTTTTTCCAGAAATCAGTTATTAGATTTTATTATTCTATTCTATCGTTTGCACGTGGATACGTTGTCAGAAGTGAAGTCGCTGGCGGTATTGCATGAGGTGATGCGGTAGGTTACACCTTCCTCTTCAACTCAAAATGCTTACCCAAATACAAACGCCTAACTTCCTCATCATCAGCGAGTTCTTGGGGTGTTCCGAATTTCAAGATTTTGCCTTCATATAGTAAATAGGCACGGTCGGTGATGGAAAGGGTCTCGTCAACGTTGTGGTCGGTTATCAAAACGCCAATGTTTTTGAGCTTCAATTTTGCTACAATTCCTTGGATTTCCTCTACCGCAATCGGGTCAACACCCGCAAAGGGTTCGTCCAACAAAATAAACTTTGGGTCAACCGCCAAGGCACGGGCAATCTCCGTCCGCCGTCTTTCTCCACCTGATAAAACCTGACCTAAGTTCTTCCGCACGTGGGTGAGCGAAAACTCCTCTAAAAGCGATTCGGTTTTCTCTTTTTGTTCTTTTTTGGAGAGTTTGGTCATTTCCAAAACTGCCAAAATATTTTCTTCTACGGATAAGGACCTAAAAACCGAAGCCTCTTGAGCCAAATAGCCGATTCCAAGCCTTGCACGCTTGTACATGGGCAAATCCGTAACGTCCAAATCATCCAAATATACCTTGCCCGAATTAGGTTTCACCAAGCCAGTGGCCATGTAAAAAGACGTAGTTTTACCCGCCCCATTTGGTCCTAAAAGTCCCACAATTTCGCCTTGGGCAACCTGATAACTCACTTCGTTATTCACCAAGCGTTGTCCGTATTTTTTAATAAGATTTTCTGTTCTTAGTATCATTTTTTCTAAAACTTTATATCCTTTAACATCAACTGAAAGCTCTTATTGCCTTGCCATTCGTTGATTTCAATGGTGTAACATATTGAGAAAGGTTTTCCTTCTTTTAAATCTTCATAAAAATCTTCAACCATGCCAAACCCTACGCATGTAAAAGCGGCGGAACCCTCCTGAAACACATTAATTTTCAGGTGTTTCTCTTTCATTTTAAAGGGTTTTCCGTGAAGAAAAACATTTTCTGAAACAAAAACGGGGGTCATATTTTTAGGCCCAAAAGGTGACATTTGTTCCATTACTCGGTGAAACTTTGCTGAAATCTCGGTCAAGGGCAATTTCATATCCACCGTTATCATGGGCGTAAGTTGTTCGGGTAAAATTTTCCGAGAAACTACTTCTTCAAATTTACGTCTAAAATTGTCTATCTCGTTGATTTCCAAGGTTAAACCCGCCGCAAAAGTATGTCCTCCAAACTGAATCAAATGCTCTGAACATTCTTCAATGGCTTCGTAAACATCAAATCCTGGCACTGAACGGGCAGAACCCGCAGCGTGTCCTTGCGATTCAGTCAAAATAATGGTTGGGCGATGATATTTTTCAATACAACGACTCGCCACAATCCCGATTACACCCTTGTTCCAATCATTTTTGAAAAGAACCGTACTATTGGCATTTTGTAGAAAAACATCCTCTTCAATCATCGTGAGGGCTTCTACGGTAATGCCCGAATCAAAACCCTTGCGGTCAGTATTATGCTGTTGGATGATTCTGGCAAATTCAGTAGCCTGTTTTTCATCGTCCGAAAGCAACAAATTTACGGCATCATAAGCGTGCTTGATTCGCCCTGCCGCATTGATGCGTGGACCGAGTCCAAAAACCACTTTGGTAATGTCCATTTTGCCTGAAATTGAAGCCGATTGCATCAAGGCTTTAAGTCCAGTTCGAGGGTTTGAATTGAGTTGTTGCAAACCAAAATACGCCAAAACACGGTTTTCGCCCACAATTGGTACGATGTCGCAAGAGATGGATGTAACCACCAAATCCAAATACGGCAATAATAATTCTTCGGCAATGCCTTGG
>JANPGQ010000227.1:0-5656 GCA_031423975.1 Cytophagales bacterium
ATTTTAATGAAAATTTTATTGAACTTAATAAATAGACAATTCGAGTGTAATCGTACCAAGAAAATTTACTTTTTAATTTGTCAGAAAAAGTCCCCTTACAATTATTTTCTCCAAGTGGACATTATGTCCACTTGGAGAAAAACCATATTTGACTATTTATTTTTAAGGATTATACCAGTTTCAATTCTATTAAAGTCATACTTTTCTACAAAATACTGTACTGATTTTACTACTATTGTCATTCAAGAATTCGACACGACGAATTCTCGTGTTTACTACAAGATATTCTAAACGGAATGGATTCGTCTAAATATATTAATGAAGTTTTGGTATTTTTTTCAGTGTGTACGACAAGCTAATTAAATAGCGATTTGCCAATTCCACGTTTTGCTTGTAACATTAATTGAATAGTTTTCATGGGCTAAAAGATTTTTTTAAAAGAAATCTCACTAATTTTTTAGTTATTTTCATACCATTGATTTTTGAGTTTTTTTAGAATTTCTTGCATGTAAATGGTATTCCAAACCAAGGCAATATTGGTCAGAACACTCATACTTTGAACAGTAACTTGCCGTTCCTTTTGACTTGGTGTCCCCTGAGTCTACGAATAAAACCATTGCTACCGAAACGCAAAAAAGTTTTAGATTATGTAATTGTTCCCCTTTGTTAAACTGGCGACTGACCTTTTTCTTTGAAGTGGATATTGGATATTAATTTGATGGTGATGTATTTAAGATAATTCCTTGATTACTTTCTTGCCTATTACTAAGATTGAGGTGGTCCAATTAGGTATTTGTATTTCTCTTTTTAAGGTACTCCACTTTAAGGTACTCCACAAAGATTCAGCAATCGCATTGTCATAACATTCAGCCTTTCTGTTCATACTTTGAGTGATTTTAAAGATCTTGTTAATCAGCTTAATGATGCTGTGAGAAACATACTGACTTCCTCTATCTGAATGGATAATTAAATCTGCTCCAACCTTAATTCCTCGCTTCAAAAGAGCCTTTTCAAGGGGTTCCCTAACCAATGATTCCCGCATATTATCATCGACTTTCCAGCCAACAATCTTTTTGGTGAACAAATCGGTATAAGTCGCTAAATAGCCTGGGCAGCACCCGCCATTTCCCACTTTTAAGGGGTAAGTATGCGGCCGCCGCTGCGGTAATATCACTTACCCAAACTTGGTCTGGTTTGTGGCCCTAAATGTAAGATGCCCTTCCTGATTTAGAAGCAAGTTTTCAGCGATCCTTTTTCCATGAGAACTATCGGTGGTTTTTGGCACAAACGACTTAGGCTGGATGGCTTTCAAGCCCTGTTCTTGCATCAATTTTGCCACTGTTTTACGGCTAAGCTCAATACCTTTCTCAGCAATTGCCGCCTTAATACGCCTACTACAATAGCGTTTCATATTTTCAAAAAATTCCTTACTAATCTCGTGCCTGGCTCGATAATAATTCTTGTCAGAATTATAGGTATTTCCTTTTGCATAATTGTAGTAAGAAGTCCTACTAACTTTCAATACCCTGCATAAATGGCTTATTTTGTAGGTTTTTGAAAGTGATTTTATTAAATTATAGACATCTCTTAATCGGACTTGCTGAAGAGTGTCACAGGAACGCCTGCCGAAGCTTTTTTTAAGATGTCCCTCTCGTCTTGTAATTTGGCAACATCTTTTCTGAGTTTCTCATTTCAGCTATGGTTTGCAACAGATAGGTACTTTGTTGTTCAGAATTTTTTTTCTGTTTCTTCATATTTTGATTAGTTTTCCAACGATACCGAGCGTCGGGCGAAGATATTTTCGGCAATATCAAATGATTTAGATAATTCTGGAACGTTTTTACCCGAATTAAGCTGGGCGGCACTCCGCATTTTTACAATTTCTTGTTTAAAGTCATCATCAAATACTCGACGACTTTTGGCTTTTTTTACCTTTTCCATTTTCTACTTTTTTTATGCAAAAAAGTGTAACGATTTTGGGTAGCATTCCAGTTTCAAGTAGCTACCAAAGAGGAACAAGAAAAGATTATTCAGTGTAAATTATCGCTACAAAATGCGATTGTTTTATGGAATTATATGTACCTATCGGAAATGCTCACAAAAGCATAATCTCAGGAAGAATTAGAAGATGTCATTAAGAACTCAACGGTAGTCGTTTGGCATCACGTAAATATGATGGGAGAATAAGACTTCACTCGGGCGGAGTTCCGCAAATTGCTGAATAACAACAACTTACGCTTTGATATTAATAAAATAATGGCTTGGAAATACAAAAATGTAGCCTAAAAAAACACCCTGTAAGTTGCTAATAATCAGCAACTTACAGGGTGCTATCTTACTTTAGGCTCAATAAGGGACTTGCAACCTAAAAGGATCCTTAAAAATAAGTCATCCTTACCCAATACTTTTAGAATGGTGGCTAATTCTATCGGTAACATTAAAAAACCTAATCCGCTTACTAATTTTTTCAAACGGATTGCTTATCGTTCCAGCCGTATGAAGGCTATCACGGCAACGGCCAGAAAGGTATCCGTTATCGTTTATAAAATACTTCTCAATAAAGAGCCTTTTCAGTATGAAAAAATTGAACAAAACATCGAAAAATGAAAATACATCAAAAGAATCAAGAAAATATGGCTAAACTGGAAATATCTTTACAACACTTAGACAATAGTGGATTTGTATCTATACGATTATCAAATAGTTATAAATTATGCGTGCATCTAAATTAAACAAATTCAAGATTTTCTAAAATCTCAATAGTTTCGATTATTTGGTATTTAAATGACTCAAATTCTTCCACAATGTTTTCACTTATAATAGAGGCGTCTGCATTCCCTTCAGTATGCTCCAAGAATGCTACTTCGTTGTTTAACTTAAACATTGCTAAAGATGATTTCATGTGGTGAGCCATTTTTTTAACATCAAGGACATTTTTTTCGAGTATTGCTTTTTCAAGTAACTCTATGTCGATAGGAATATTTTGGATGAACAATTCAATCATTTCCTTTTTCAAACCTTTATCATTTCCGATCATTTCATCTAAATAAGTCAAATCAAGGATTTTTTTCTCCTCTATTGCCGTAGGAATACTTTTACCGTCTAATGATGGAGTAATATCTTTTTTAGATTTTATTTCCAACACCACTTGTATTTTATCAAGTAATTCCGTTTGTTTAAAAGGTTTAGCCACGTAGGCATTCATGCCAATGTCGAAGCATTTTTGTTGTTCTCCAATGAGTGAATGAGCAGTCATGGCAATGATGGGAATGTCCATTTTGAGTTCATTGCGAATGTAAATGGTTGTTTGATAGCCATCTTTTACGGGCATTTGCAGATCCATCAAAATAAGGTCGTATTGATTGAGTTTCAGCAACTCAATACCCTCTTGCCCGTTACTGGCAATATCCAACCTAAATCCAAAACTTTCAATGACAAATTTCGCCAAACGTTTATTTAATTCATTGTCTTCACAGAGCAGCACCGACAAGTTGCCGAGTTTTTTTGGATTCAAGCTGTTTTTGATAAAAGAATCAGCCACCACCGTTTGAGCTTTCAAGTATTCTAATGAAAAATAGAACTCTGATCCCCTTCCGCTGGTACTTTTGACCGAGATTTTACCTTTTTGCAATTCGACCAATTGTTTTACAATGTTTAGTCCCAAACCCGTACCGCCAAACTTGCGAGTAGTACTGTCCTCAGCTTGGATGAAACGGTCAAAAATTGCAGATATTTTATCCTCGGGAATGCCAATACCTGTATCTTTTACCGAGAACTTCAACGTCAAGGCATCATCGGTTTCGGCAATTTTTTTTACCGAAATTGAGACCTCTCCCATTTCGGTAAATTTTATGGCATTTCCCGCCAAATTCATAATGATTTGGTTAAGACGCCCTTGATCACCAATGACAAATTCGGGCATATCGGCTTCCAAAAACAGACTAAAATCTAAGTCTTTTTGATCGGCTTTTACCTTTAAGAGATTATAAACGTGTTTTAGCGTATTCTTAAGATTGAAAGGATGAGACTCAATAATCAATTGACCTGATTCAATTTTTGATAAATCTAAAATATCATTGATGATTAATAATAAATTGTCCCCAGCAGTTCGGATATTACCCAAATATTCCGTCTGAAGATTATCCAGATTTCTTTGCGATAGGAGTTCGGTAAATCCAATAATAGCATTGAGTGGGGTGCGGATTTCGTGACTCATATTGGCCAAGAAACTATCCTTGGCATACACGGCCTGCTCTGCCAGATTCTTAGCATTGATTAAATCTAATTCTGCCTGTTTTTTGATGGTATAATCTTCTGCCGCACTAAAATAGCCTAAAATAACACCTTCAGTATTTCTGATGCAAGTAACACTCATCCATACGGGAATACGTTTGCCCGATTTGTCGATATAGGTCCACTCATGGGCATCCATATTGCTATGTTCAGGAGTGGTTTTTGCGATGAAAGTATTAAAATTAGGTTCAATGTCTTTCCCTAATTCCAGGGTTAATTCTTGCGAACGTTTCCCTACTTCGGCGGGGTCGTGGAAGGCTAAAAGGTTCATTTTACCCACTATCTCGTCCTGAGTGTAACCAATCAGATTCAAACCCGCTTTATTAATTACTTGGATAATGCCACTGGTATTCGTAAACATTACGGCGTGGCCGACTCCTTTAAAAATCGAATTCTGAGTTTCTAAGATATTGCGAATGCTCAAATCCTTCCGCTTCTTCTCTGTAATATCCGTTTCAATGGCAATGAAGTTAATCAGTTCGTGATGATCATTAAAAACGGGACTGATATTTAGGTCAATCCAATACTTTCTTCCGTCTTTACTCCTATTTATTATCTCTCCTTTGAAGGTCATCTCCTTATTCAAGGCTTCTCGAATGGCATTGGATGTGGCAGCACTTGTTTCATCAAATTGCAGAAATGTTCTCGGATTTTTGCCCATTACTTCTTCTAAAGAATAACCCGTTGAAGTTTCAAAAGCCTGATTAGCCCACTGCAATTTTCTGTCTTTGTCCGTAATAATGACGATGTTATCCGTGCCTTTGGCTACTAATGACAGCCTTCTATTCTCCTCATTTATTTTTTTACTCTGCGTAATGTCTCGGGCTGTTGCGTAGATTAGGCCCATTTCTTGGTCGGGAGTAGCATTCCAACTGAGCAATTTATAGCCACCATTTTTGCACTTGAATCTCGTCTCAAAATTAGCACTCCTTCCTCCATCCTTCAATTTTTCAATTTCCTTCATTGCCAATTCAATATCTTCTTCATGGATAAAACTGATTACGGGTTGCGAAGTGAGTTCTTCTTCTGAATACCCCAGTTCTTTTGAAAAAGCGGGACTTACTTTTTCAAAAATTCCATTGGCGTTCGTTACACTAAAATAATCTGAGGATAAATTAAAAAACTGGTTCAATAAACTCTCTTCTTGCTTTTGCTTTGTAATATCTCTTTTAATTAAAACGTATTGATATGGTTTTCCATCTTGGTCTAAAAACGGCACAATCGTGGTATCTGTCCAGTAGAAGGTACCGTCCTTGGCTTTATTTTTAATTTCGTTTTTCCAAATAGAACCCTTAGATATAATTTCCCAGATATTCTTAAAGAAACTGTTGGAATGAAATCCTGAGTCAAAAATTATACTATC
>JANPGQ010000228.1:0-5316 GCA_031423975.1 Cytophagales bacterium
GTATCTTCTACTTTCACTACTTCACCTTTGGCGGGCAAATCTCCTGATTTTTTGGCTCGTTCGTATTCCCGTGCATCCACAATAAGTACCTGACCCGAAGCAAGTTGGTCAGTCGTAAGGTTGTTCCACTTACGTAAATCCGCCATGGTTACTTTATACTTTGTAGCTACGGCATAAAGTCCTTGTCCGCTCTCTACTACGTGCGAAACCATTTTTACGGATTCGGTAGGAGGGGTTATTGGCGTACTAACGGGTGGAACTGCTGGCGTATATTTAGGAACGGAAGCCGCTGAAATACCTTTGTAAGGGATTTTGATAGTTTGTCCCACATTTACGCTCTCTGAAACGCCTGGATTTGATGCCTTAAATTCGGCAACTGAGCTTCCGTATCGTTTAACTATGGAGAATAAAGTTTGTTTAGGTTCTACTTTGAACAATACATAAGACTTACCACCTTCTTTTTTTAACCCAATAGAATCTTTGGCGACTTCGGTTGAAAAAGACGAAAATGCGATTGAGGACAAAACACAAGTGATGGTAATCTTGGCGGCGGATGCGGGGTTATAATTCATAACCGACGAAATAGTTTTCATTTTTGACATATAACAAAGTATCGGATTGCAAAGTAAAGGTATCTATTCCAATGCCTTCGGTAGTAGCGATGAGGTCGTTTAATAATATCTGACGGTCATGGGTTATTACCAAAAGATAATTTTGAAATAGTTTATTGCTGTAAATATAATAAGAAATTATAATCTTGTTACCTATTTCAAGATAATCTACTCCTTTTTGAACTTCTATATGTATCAAACGATATAAAAAATTGAAAATTGCAGGAAAATGAGGGCTATCTTCTGGGTAGTGAGTAGTTGAAGAATTTTGAGGTAATTTTATGTTTAATGAATCTGTGCCTAATTTTTCTAAAATAATTTCCTGATAAATGGGCATATTATTTTCATCTAATTGGTAAATGGTTAAAATATTCTCTTGGCAATCAAAAAATATCCAATCGTCAATTTTTTTCAAAATTTCGCCCGTTTGTAAATCCAAAATCAAAAGCCCTTTTGGTTCGGGTTTTTGTTGAGAAGAATATTTATGCAAAATTAAATAATCCCCAAACACTCCGACCAAAGCCAACCACCAAGATTTCTCAGGGCGGAGGTCTTGCCAAAGAACTTTCCCGTTTTGCAAATTAAGCGCTGCAAAACTGACTTGTCGAGTATTTTCATCACGGATTTCTAAAACAGCCGTATTTTCTCCAAAGGCAGTATTCCAGATTTTTCCTTGAAAATTATGTTCAAATTTTTTAAGCATTGTTTTTAGGATTGCGGTGTGAGTGAAATTTGGGTTTGATTAATTATTTTCGTTAATTTTGGTATCGTGGTTGTGTTGAACTATGAGTCCCAGTGAGACACCTGCCACTGGGCAAAGCAAATATTTTTAAAATCTGTGTAAATCCGCTTAATATGCGTCATCATTGTGCCAATAAATACAAATCAAATCGTGAACAAAATATTAGGTGTTATTCCTGCTCGTTATGCTTCTACTCGTTTTCATGGCAAGCCCTTGGTGGACATTGGCGGCAAAACCATGATTCAGCGTGTGTATGAGCAAGCAATGAAAGCGAGTTCGCTCGCAAAGGTAGTGGTTGCAACGGATGATGCACGAATTTTTGACCATGTTTTATCCTTTGGTGGTGAAGCCGTAATGACCTCAACCAAGCATCCAAGCGGCACAGACCGATGTTTTGAGGCTTTTCAAATTATGGCAAAACAAGAGCGAAAAAAACAAGGAAAATTATATCGAAAATATGATTATGTCATTAATATTCAAGGAGATGAGCCTTTTATTCAGCCCGAACAAATTGATATTTTAGCCAGTTGTTTAACCGAAAAAACGGAACTTGCAACCCTCGTAAAACGCATTGAAGACGAAGAAACTTTATTCAATACCAACACCCCAAAAGTAGTTTTTGACAATAATAACGAAGCCATTTATTTCACCCGTCAGACTGTGCCTTATTTGCGGGGAATTGAAAAAGAAAAGTGGTTGGATATGCACGACTATTTCAAACACATTGGCATTTATGCGTACAGAGTGGACGTTTTGAAGAAAATAACGAAGTTGCCGATGGCATTATTAGAAAAAGTAGAATCCTTAGAACAATTGCGTTGGTTGGCGAATGGCTACAAAATAAAAATTGCCGAAACTCCTTACGATAGCTTCGGCATTGATGTTCCTGCGGATTTGGTTGAGGCTATGCGGAGAGTTACTTCATTTGAAAAGTAATATTGACTTGATAAGAAAGTTTGATTTTTTCAACTTCAATATCTGTTTTAAATGTACCATAATAGCCCACCTTCATATCTTCAATAAGGTCATACGATTTCCAACTCTTCCTTAATCCAGAAAATACATCGCCACTAATCAAGAGAATATCACCAATCTTTTTCCCTACACTTTTAGCAATATTATTAGCTTTTTCTTTTGCATCATTGATGGCCTTAATATGCAATTCTTTTTCAATTTCAGTCTGCATTTTATTAGTCATTTTACTCAACGACGTTCCTGTTAAACCCTTTTTGTCCAATTTGGGTAGTAAATTATTAATATCATTGATAGACTTAATTTTCAGAATATAATTTCTACTTTCTAAAAAACTACTCAGCTTGTCATCTGAAGAATAGCGTTTACTTCCTTGTACTGAATTGATAGTTAAATTGTCTTTTTTTAACCCAATTTCTTCCACTGCCTTCACAAGCGATTTCTCTAAAAATTCAATGCTAACTTTCTCATTATCAGTTTTTAAGTATTCTTGCAAATTAATGCTGTATTCAAAATAGTCTGGTGCAACTTCAATTTCCGCTTGACCTGTAACTTCAATCTTACTTATATTATTTTGTGCCTTTAAAGTCAAAGAAACAAGACAAATTGCACATAGAAGAGTGATGATTTTTTTCATAGAATTAGTGCTTAAATTAGTTCAAAAACAAATTATGGTACATTGATTTGATGGATTGGAAACGAATTAACTTAACAAAATTTCATAATCAATTCGTTTCCAGTCCATCAAACTCACTTCGCCGTCAAATACACAAACGGAATAATACACTCTTCCAACGACACGCCACCGTGCTGAAAAGTATTCCGATAATGACTGACGTAATGGTTGTAATTATTGGGATAAGCAAAGAAATAGTCTTCCATCGTAAAGACGTAAGTGGTTGATACATTGACCTTTGGCAAAAAGAAACGCTCAGGTTTTCTACATACCAAAAGATGGTCAGAATCGTCCCAATTGAGGTTTCTACCTTGTTTGTACCTTAAATTTGTATTCACCGAACGGTCGCCCACAATCTTGGCGGGGTTCTGAACTCGTATCATTCCGTGGTCGGTAGTGATGATTAATCTGCCTTTTTTCTCCGAAATTTTCTTCAATAAATCAAACAATGGCGAGTGATTAAACCAACTGGCAGTCAGGCTTCGATAGCCCGATTCGTCGGGGGCAAGTTCCTTAATCATCGCCATATCCGTGCGGGCGTGCGAAAGCATATCCACAAAGTTATAAACCACAATATTGAGGTGATTTTGGAGTAATTTTGAGAAATTATCGACCAAATTTTTCCCTTGATTGGTATGAATAATCTTGTGATAAGACGATTTGACGGGGAAAGGCATTCTACTTTTACGTAATTGTTCGTCAAAGAAAAACTCTTCGTGTTTATTGAAACCCTCTTCTTCTTCACTATCGCCAATGTCTTGCACCCAATGCTTTGGGTATTGCTTTTCAATCTCCGAAGGCATCATACCCGAGAAAATGGCATTGCGGGCATAAGCTGTGGTAGTAGGTAAAATTGAATAATAAACCGATTCTTCTTCGACCGAAAAATAATCCTGAATCAACCCTTCCAATACCTTCCATTGGTCGAAACGGAGGTTATCAATCAGTACAAAAAACAAGGGAGAATCTTCTTTCAACAAAGGGAATACTTTTTTTCGCATCAATTGGTGCGATAAAATAGGTTTATTGGCTTTGGGGTCATTGAGCCAATCTTCATAATTTTCAGTAATAAATCTTGAAAAATTGGAGTTGGCTTCGGCTTTTTGCATGTTCATTACCTCTGCCATAGATTTGTTCTCGGTACGGTCAATTTCAAGTTCCCAAAATAATAATTGCTTATAAACTTCTGCCCATTCAGCATGGTTCATCTTCTCTTGATAACGATTGGCTAATTGACGAAAATCTTGTTGGTAGAGTAAATTAGTTTTTTCTTCTTCCAAACGTTTTTTATCCAAAATTTTCTTGACAGAAAGAAGTATCTGATTGGGATTCAAGGGTTTAATTAAATAATCAGCAATCTTAGAACCAATGGCTTCCTCCATAATATATTCCTCTTCCGACTTCGTAATCATAATTACGGGAAGATTTGGCTTCAATTGTTTTATCTTAGGAAGCACCTCCAAACCCGTCATGCCTGGCATATTTTCATCCAAAAAAACTACATCATATTTCTTTTTGGTAACTTCTTCCAAAGCATCATTTCCAGAGTTTACGGGTGTAACGTCGTAGCCTTTTTGGGTAAGGAACATGATATAAGGTTTAAGCAAATCTATTTCGTCGTCTGCCCAGAGGATTGAATATTGCATATTTTTTCGTTGTTTTTATATTTCTATTATAACAATGTAAACTATGATTTAATATTGTTTAGGTTAACTTAATTTATGTTAAAATTTAACTTTAAATGATAAGCAATGAAGATTTTTCATCGTGAGTGCTTATAAACAGAAACTGCTTCTATTATTTTTAATAAATAGAAGCAGTTTTCGTCTTTTTAAAAATTAAACTAACAAAATTCCTCAAAAACGCCTTCAAGGTGATTAGCAATCAATTCTGCCGAACGACCTTCGATGTGATGACGCTCTACCATGTGAACCAATTCTCCGTCTTTGAAAAAGGCAATTGCTGGTGATGATGGAGGATATGGCAAGGTATATTCACGTGCTTTAGCTGTTGCTTCTTGGTCAACACCTGCAAATACGGTTACTAAATGGTCTGGCTTTTTCTCAGAATTCCAAACCGCTTCTTTCACACCTGGACGAGCCGTGCGTGCCGAACAACCACAAACCGAGTTGATAAACATCAAAGTTGTTCCACTTTCAGCCATTACGGTTTCAACCTCGGCTGCTGATTTTAATTCTGTAAATCCTCCCTCTGCAATATCCATACGCATAGGAGCTACTAAATGTTCTGGGTACATATTTTTTTCTAATTTTGAATGAGTGATTGTTACATAAATCCAAGTTCTAATTTTGCCA
>JANPGQ010000229.1:0-3054 GCA_031423975.1 Cytophagales bacterium
CAATCAATTAGAGAAAAATATTCTTGCAGAAGGCTGTAGAGAGGCTCTGTTAATCTGGCAGACGACAGCAAATGTATTGGACACAAATTCTACGCAAACCTCAGCCGTTTACATTTTAGTTGATGGACACAACCGTTATGGTATTTGTTTAAAACATAAATTAAATTTCAAAATTCATCTAATTTCTTTTGACTCTTTGAAAGAAGTTAGGGACTATATGATTGATAATCAGTTAGGTAGACGAAATCTAATTCCTGAACAAGCATCCTATTTAAGAGGATTGAGATACAATACGGAGAAAAAGGAAAAAGGAAAATATACCAGAGAAGAGCATAAGGGTCAAAATGTCCCTTATGGTTTGGCAGATTCAAAAGGAGAAAAATTGGTTGAAAATCTTGAAGAAACTCATAAGGGTCAAAATGTCCCTTATGAGTTGTCAGATTCAAAAGGAGAAAAATCGAGTGAAAATATTGAAGAAATTCATAAGGGTCAAAATGTCCCTTATGGGTCAGTGTCCAAAAAAGAATCAACTTCTGCACGTCTTTCTAAACAATATAATGTCAGCGAAAAAACGATAAAGCGAGATGCAGAATTTGCGGAAGGCTTAAATTTATTATCGCCCGAATTAAAAAAAGATATATTATCAGGTCGAGTAAAGGCTAAAAAATCTGAAATACAACAATTAACACAAATTGAAAAATCTAAATCGCCAATTGATTCTTTGGATAAAATTTCAAATTTGATTTCGGTTAATGTGTCAAAACAACCCAGTAAAATTGAGGGTGATGGTTCAGTAACATTTACCTACAAGAATGAAGATTCAAGAGAAAATTTATTAAAAAAAGTAAAGAAGAGTATTAAGAATGCTTCCGATTCGGACGTAACGGTTGAAATAAAAGGCTCTTTTATCATAAATAACGGATTAGTTGATGTTTGGAAAAAATTACGAGGATTTTCAGAAGATGTAATAATTGATGAAAATTTTACGGATAAAATATCAATTTTTCAAACAGTAAGCCTTGGAATCATTCAAGAGTTATAAATAGAAATTATATACAAACTATTGATATTTAATAAGTTATGTAATTTAAAAATTTAACTATAACAAATTTAGGGAAGGGTTACTTGAAGTAGAGAATTACATCAAAATACCAATAAACATGGATAAATTTGTTATAGTTACCATAATTATAACAAATTTAGGGATAAAGAGTTATTTAATTATAACAAATTTAGGGTTATAGCCATATAAATATCAATTTAAAATCTATATAATGATGTCTATTTTATAATTGTAAATCGTTTTAGCAATCTCCCCCCTTAAACACTATTATTTTTAGTAATTTTTTGTTGTTTGTTGTTGTATTTTATTCATTTTTTTGTATTTTATGTATTTTCTGACTCTGCAACGCCCTAATAATCAAGTATTTACAACCTTAAATATAACTTATTTAGGGTTATGTATAACTTATTTAGGGTTAAATATAACGAAAATAGGGCTAAGATATACCATTTTTAGGGTATATTATAACAAATTTAGGGTACACTATAACAAATTTAGGGATTAAATAAAGTGCCATCGAAAATGAATGAAAAAAAAAATACCGTCATAAAAAATCAATCTGTAAAATTGGTTCGAAAATCAAATAACTTGGTTGAAGGGAAGTATCGTTTTGATATTTGGGAAATGCGAGTATTTACAAAAATGCTCACGATGATATTACCAAGCGATGAAGATTTTAAAGAATATAGAATTTATCTGAAAGAAGTAATTGATGATTTCAATTTAGCCTCCGACAAACAATCTTACAAATTGTTGAAAGATGGGGCAATTAAATTGATGAAAAAGGAAATTAAGATAATTCGTGATACAGATGAAGGTGAAAAAGAGTTCTTGACGCACATAGCCGTTGGTTTAGACAGCTTTACGAGTAAAACCCAAGGAAGTTATGTCGATATATCTTTTCACCCCAAAATGAAGCCATTTTTATTACAACTACAAACGCAATTTTTGATGTATGATGTCAGAAATATATTGCAATTACAGAGTTCGTATTCGGTTAGAATTTATGAGTTATTGAAACAGTATGAAAAAATTGGAAAAAGAACTTTTAGTATTGATGATTTGAAAGAGACACTTGCCGTAATGGACAAATACCCATTATATGCGAATTTCAAACAAAGAATCATAATAAAGGCTCAGGAGGATTTAGAGGCCTACACAGACATTAGATTTACTTTTGAGGAAGTAAAAAAAGGGCGATCAATACATTCCATTGTTTTCACAATTAAATCAAATAAATCAATTGTTGAGGAAAGAAAGTTGCTAACTCCGATTATAGCAAAGGTATTTGAAGAAAACGTGAATAGTTTAGAAATATACAATCTTGTTAAAGAGTTTCCCGGGGTAAACCAAGGTACCATCAATGAATGGTTCAGTAAATACAATCAAGAACATATAGTAGAAAGAATAAATATATTATTAAAACAACTCGCCAAAGGGAAAGAAATTAAAAATCCGATGGGATACCTTCAAAAATTAATGTCGCAAGAAACGTTGTTTACAGGTTTTGAAGAAAAGAAATCAACAAATATTGGCACAAAACAATTGAATAATAATCAAGAAAGGAATATCAAAGAGAAAATTAAGGAATTAGAAGAATTGAAGATATTTTACTACGAAACACAAAATCAAATAATCAATGAGTATCTATCAGCCAACGAGAAAGAAAAAATACAATTATTAGAGTTCATAAAACTGAGTCCACATTATGATGTAAATATAAATTTAGAAGAAAATCTAAAAAGAGTCACTTTGGTTGCTTTAATCAATACAAAATTTAGGAATACATATCCTCAATTATTTATTGAACTCGACAAAAAATACAATGACCATGAAAATGCCATAAAAAAAAGTTTAAAAGGTTTAGGCTACAAATGATAAATAGAAAATAGCCCAAATTTTGGGTTCATCTTGCAAAATACAATTAATTTTAAAACAAACTCAACTGTCCCAAAATCCTATTAGTAGCTTTCAAATAAGGCTTACGTTTT
>JANPGQ010000230.1:0-21340 GCA_031423975.1 Cytophagales bacterium
GCCATGACATTTTTATGTGAGTATCCGAGAAAAAAAATCGTAGTAAAATAGGAATAACAATGATGATGAGAATTGACAAAAAGATAGCTCTTAATGGTTTCAAGCCACTTTTAATGGAAAAGTAAATAAAAACGGGCAGCAATAAATAAAACCATTCCTCCACGGATAAACTCCACGATTCCGCAAAAAATCTGGATTTTAAGTTTGTAGCAAAATTCTGGATGAAGAAAAAATACTCCCACAATTTTTCCTTAAAAATCATCAATTTTAAAGTATCTTTTGCCGTCTGTGTTTGTAGATTGATGAAGAAATATATGACAAAATTTAAAAGCAATGTTACCCAAAAAGCGGGTAAAGTTCTGAACCAACGTCTAAACCAAAAAGTCTTTAAATCTGATCCAGAAAAACCTTGTTTTTTCTCAATGGTTTTAATCAAAATTCCGCCAATCAAGTAGCCACTCAACACGAAGAAAATATCAACACCATCGGGAACGGGAGGTAATGGAATAGGGAAAAGCTGAAAACCGTGGTGCAACATTACCAAAAGAATGGCGGTAGCTCGCAATAAATCTAATCCAAAAATTCTTTTGTGGTTGAGGGATAAATTTTTACTCATGAATTTTTCCTTTCGGTTAATAATGGGTTTGATAACAAAGGTAAGATTTTGAGGAGGTTTTTCAAAGGAGGGGGAATTACACAGCTATTCGCCTTTCAAAATTAAGTCCAACATTCTTTCGGTATTGTTTAGGAAGTTTTTGGTTACTTGATAATGTTCAGTTTCTTGGTATTTTACTTCTTCAATGCCATTTTCATCTAATCGGATAATTTTTGCTCGTGGATATGCCAGTAGAATAGGCGAATGCGTAGCGATGATAAATTGTGATTTCCGTTTGACCAAATCATCAATAATACCCAACAAAGCCAATTGTCGATTTGGCGAAAGTGCTGCTTCGGGTTCGTCAAAAATATAGAGTCCATTTCCCCACAGGCTTTGAGCAATTGCTATAAATGATTCCCCGTGCGACCTCTCATGCAAGGATTTATCTCCAAAATTTTGTCTTACTTCTTCCATATACGTGGCTACGTTATACAGGCTTTCCGCTCGTAGAAAAAAATAATCCGTAGGTTTTCCTATCCCTTTGGCAACTGTTATGAAGTCTTGTAAATTAGAGGCATTGTTATGAATATTCAGATTGACATTTTTTGAACCACCTTCCAAACTAAACCCTTGATGAAGGGCAATAGCTTCCAAAATAGTAGATTTACCCGAGCCATTTTCACCTACCATAAAAGTTACGTCTTCATGAAATTCTAATTCGTCCAATTTTTTTATTGAAGGGATATTGAAAGGGTATTTTTCAAAACTTTCGATTTTGTCTCGCTTTAAAATTAGGCGTTTTATGTAGGGTTTGTCTTTTAGCATGGATAATATTTCAAATAAGTTTAGAAATTGTTTAAATATAATTTGAGCTTTGTAAAATGAAGAAACCCTTACAAATGTAAAGGTCTCTTCATTAGTCAATCACTCCTTCACCAAATCACTCTCTAATCATTATTCTCAATTTTATTCAAATCGGCTTTGGCTTTTTTTGTGCCTAAATTATTAATCCAAGACGCAATTTTCAATACATCTGCCTTCGGAACGTGCGACATTGGAGCCATTTCGGTAGCGTATTCGGGCCAATTGGAAGGCTGTGGTTTATAGACTAATTCCAAAATCTGTTCATTGGTATAATTGCGTTTGGCAATCTCGGTATAAGATGGTCCAACAACCCTTGTGCCTTCGGCGTGGCAAGCCAAACAAGCGTGTTTTTTCAATAAAAGGGTTGCTTCTTTTGTACTGACTGCAATATCTTTACTCGCACCCACTTTCTCTTTTTTAATTGCAACTTTCACTTCTTTTGTAGGTGTAATCACTCTTAAAGGCACTTTTGCTAAGTCTCCCGAGGGAATGGCATTGAGCGTATAGAAAGCAAAATCGTGCAGAAGTGGTTGTGCTTGGTCATTCAAAACGCCGTTTAAAGTAATTTGATGAATATATCCTAAACGTAAATTATCCATGACCAAACGCACTTTTAACCCATCTTCTGATACAATTACACCCCGCAAAGGAGTAGCTTCTTGGTTGATAATTGGGCTACCGTATATGTGTTGGTATTTGTAAGTAAAACTTTTTAGTTCGTAATTATTCAAATTTTCTGCCGTTGCTTTATTGACGGGTTGCGTAAATTCAATCTCAAAACCATCTGGACGAGCCGAAACGGTTTTCATTTCAAAAGGCGTTCTTCCGTTCCAAACTAAACGCTGCAAACCGTATAAATCTTTCCCCGTTGAACCCCAGCCACGTGAAGTTTGCCCCACGAACATTGAGCCATCATTGCCCCATCTTGCCCGCAAAGTACCCGATTGAAAACCCTCACGGAATGGATAACAAGCCCCTTGATATTTGCCATTTACTTTTTCCAAAGTCATCCGCATGGCTTTTGATTGCCCTTGGTCATACACAAAGTACTGCCCCGTGAAAGGCCCAAATAGACCCCCCGTTTGGTCTTCTATCATATCAGAAGTTGAAATTCCCATTAAAGCATGAGGAAACCAAACGGCTGGTAATTTCAAGGATTTCATCTTTTTGGCGGCTTCAAACATCGGTTCGCCCGTGTCTGGCACATCCGCTTTGGTAG
The DNA here is from genome assembly GCA_031423975.1 of Cytophagales bacterium. Taxonomy (GTDB): domain Bacteria; phylum Bacteroidota; class Bacteroidia; order Cytophagales; family Spirosomataceae; genus Arcicella. The sequence goes on from JANPGQ010000230.1 coordinate 2,682, forward strand.
TTGGTTTCAACGGTGAATCGGGTTCTTTTGTCCAATATAAACTACCTGCATTCCCCGCAAAATCTCCTTTTTCGAGGTGCGTAATTCTTCCAGAACCTACCCAATCTCCCTGATTTTCACCGTAGAGAATATCGTTATTTGAATTAATGGTAAATCCTGCTGGCGAGCGTAAACCTGCGGCAATCGGCTCGAGTGTTCCGTCCTTTCTTACTTTTACCAACCAACCTCTCCATTTTGCCAATTTACCTTCGCCATAGCCAACCCATGCTACATTGAAAGTGAGATACATGTCTCCATTTTTATCAAATTCTGGTCCGTATGAGTATTCATGATAATTACCTGATACGTCCCAATTGGCATACGATTCGTAAACATCCGCTTTATCATCGCCGTCGGTATCGGTCAATTTGGTCAATTCACCTCGCTGACAACAATAAAATGAGCCATCACGATACGCCAAACCGAGGGCTTCGTGCAAGCCATTGGCAAATAGAGTGTAGCGTGGTTGCGTGCCATCGGGCATATAGGGATTTTCGATAATCCAAACCTCTCCCCTACGGGTACACACCGCCACTCGTCCATCGGGCATGGGGGCAACTCCTCCTGCTTCTAACTTTATTCCTTCAGGAATCGTAACCGTTTTGATTTCGTAAAAATCTGCTTCGGTAAGGGGCTTTTGCTTAGTTTGAGCAAAAATTTGTTGGGTAAAAAAACCAAGAATGATTGTGAATAATAATTGATATTTTTTCATGTTTTTGTTTAAATAACGTAATACGGCGGTTCGACGACTCGAAATCCTTCCCGTAAATCGGAATCAATTTCACGGGAAAGATTCCCGTGCTACATATATTCTAAAAAATAATTTGATAAGAAACCTCCTTCAAGCCATTTAATGGCATTAGTAATTGCTTTTTACCTTGGTTTTCACGCATGATAATTTTGTTGGTTTCCGTTGGCAAAACTTCTACATAATAGCTTTTATTGTCAATTGAATAACGATTGGCAGATACTTCCGAAATCTCTGAACCTTCGGCAAGGAGGGCATAAAGCTGTTTTCCTGCTACGGGTTCACCTTCAAAACTCAACTGGCGTTTCAAACCCTCTGCTTGGTTCAAAGGAGTAGTAATATCCGTTACCTTCAAACCTTTGTAATCGTACATAAAACTTGGGTATCCGCTGCCCATTGGCTGTTTTTGGAGTTTGTAACCCTTATATTTCAAGTCTTCTTTGGTAAGATTATTAGGGAAATTAGCCTCTGTATTCTCTAAATATGCCAATGGAAATTTATCGTTCGCATTGATGGTCATACCCATGGCAGATGCCGTTTGGGGTTCGCCACGGTCTAGCCACATATCGGTTGTATTCAAGAAATCACCACGCCAAAATTGCAAAAATCCACCTTGATTTAAGTCATAAGAAAAATTCAAACCATCGGGCATTCCAACACTAATTCCGTGCGATATTTTTTTATCTCCATACATAATAAACGACCGCTGAATGGCAGGAACATCACTGGGTTTTACGTCAATTAAAGGCATCGGAACCATATCTAACAACGAAGTGCGTTCCGTAATTGTTTGCTTTTCCCATTGGTCTTTTTGGATATAAATACCCAAAGAATTTGGTCGCCAGTTATAATCTTTGGTATAAAGAATGGTATAATTGTGTTCGCCAGCGGTTAATTTCTTTTTACCTCTTGCTACTTCAAAAGGCAAATGCCAGCCTTTGATGATGGTATCATTATCCACAATTACTGCACCCATTGCCTCCCACTGACCCAATATTGTATAATTATCTGCTACTTTAGTGGTAAATTTTCCGTCAAATTTCAATAAAAAATCTTTTCTTAAATCAAGCACTTTCTGAGTTGGCTTTGCCAGTGTTCCTGAACTGATTGGCGTAGGTTTTGAAGGCTTAAAATTAGTACCGGTTCCTTCATAAATCTCATAAGTAACGGGCGAAAACGTAATATCACTCTTCTCAAATACTTCATAAGATATATTTTTTAAAGCTACTTGTCCGTGGTCGCCTTGTATCATCAAAGGGGCTTTGGCAACTTCCTGCATCGAAACTGCTCCACGAGTTACACCCAATAATTCAATATTTTGTTGAATTATCAAACCATTCAAAATGATAGAGTTGAAGCGTGCATTCGTCAATTTCTTGCCCGATGCGTCAAAAGTTGGGGCTTTGAAATCTATCTCAATGTGATTCCAAAGTCCAGGGGCTTTTACACAATTTTGGCGGGGAGGATGTCCTTCGTAACCTTCTTTTCCTTTACCACGTGTTTCGTCCCAACGGTGATAAATAGCACCGCAGTCGCCATCCGTAATGGGTGTTTTCAACCATGAATCATACAGCTGAACTTCATAACGACTTTGAATATAAATACCCGAATTTGCTCCTTTTGGCAACATAAAATCCATTGATAATTTAATATCTCCGTGTTCGAGATTAAATTTCAAATCGTCTGTACGTTGATATTTTGCTCCTTTCAGCGTACAAAACAAAACGCCTTTGCCAGCTTTTGGAGTAAGTGAAGCGGCATTGAAATTACCCGAAACATCACCTTCAATTGTCCAATTGGCACTTGGATTATTAAAGGTACTCAAATCGTTCAACGGAATTTGGGTTTGGGCAAATCCTGCCAACGGAAAGAGGAAGAAGAAAATTTTTTTTAACATTTTTCTAAATTTAGGAAAGCAAATATTGAAATTATATTGTAATAATGAAAAGCAGAATTTATCCAAAATATACCTATTCTAAACCATAGATTAACATTTAGGCTATCAATTTGGTTAAACTATTCATCCATGTAAAGATACCAAACAAAAAATGCAAAAAAGAACCGAAATTTTAAACGCATTACACACTTTTTTTCTTTCAGAGAAAACAAAAAAAAAGAGTGAGGAACTAATTATTAAAATTGCCATTGCCAGTTTTATCATTCATTCGTTGCTGATAGCTTTGGTCGATTTCAAAATTTTGCATATCAACGACACCACTGGATTACTCCGCAATCCAATTGTTGCCATTTATACGCCATTCTCGTTTATTCTTATTTATGAAGTCTATTTACTGGTGTATTACTTGCCAAAATCTATAAACAAGTATATTGGCAAGCAATATGAAATTATTACCTTAATTCTGATAAGACGAATTTATAAAGATTTGTCTAAGATAAAATTTACGTCCGACTGGTTTGAAATCAAAGGAAATTTACAATTCACTTACGATATTGTTGGAACTATTATTTTGTTTTATCTAATATTTTATTTTTACAGACTCAATCAAAAGAAAGAAGAAAAAGATAAAGATGAGAAAGCTACTCTTACGCCAGAAGTGGCAAACTTTGTTGAAACAAAAAAAATAATCGCCACTTTTTTAGTGCCAGTCTTGTTAATTTTGGCAACTTACAGTCTTGGGAATTGGATTTATGAAAACTTCATTACCGTCAGTGAAATAGTAGGTTCAATCAGAGACATTAATAAAGTTTTCTTTGATGAGTTTTTTACGGTTTTAATTTTGACTGATGTTTTATTACTGTTAATTTCCTTTTTTCATACCGACCAATTTAGTAAAGTTATCCGAAACTCGGGGTTTATTATTTCTACTATTTTGATAAAATTATCATTTGGCATTGAGGGTTTATTAAACACCGTTATGGCAGTTGTAGCGGTTCTCATCGGGGTAATTCTTCTTAAAATTCATAACCAATATGAAAAATTAGAATAGTTTAGGCAACCACAAAAGAGTTCTAATTTTGTGTATAAGCTATTATCCCAAATTTAGTAAGATTTTTAGCCGTTAAACTACTTTTATGGATTTGGGGAACATTTGGTTGTAGGGGAATAATTTTCGCTCTAATTTTGTTCTCAAAGAAACAATCATATTATGGAAGTAACTAACGTAAAATTAGATGTAGAAAACAGCAAATTTATGGCAATGTCCAAAGGGCTTTGTCCACAATGCCGACAAGGGAAAATGTTTAAATATCCTCTTTGGAAAATCAGCAAATTTGCAGAAATGAATGAAAATTGTCCTGTATGTGGCTTAAAGTTTGAAGTAGAACCAGGCTTTTGGTATGGTGCTATGTTTGTAAGTTATGCCAATACAATTTTACTTTTGGTCATCATGGGCGTAGGGATTTTTTATATTTTTAATGACCCACCAACTGTATATTATATCGTTGCGATAACGATAATGTCAATAGTATTAGTACCTTTCAATTTTAGAATTTCACGGTCAGTATTTTTGCATTTGTTTGGTTTTGTGAAATACAAAGGAGCGGTAAAAGGTTGATATTCAATATTGGTTAATTTCGCCAAATACTTTTTTTTGAAAAAGGGCTTCCGAAACAAATCAGAAGCCCTTTTCTATAAATTTTGGTAAAAAATCATTCATTCACTAAATAACTAATCACCTCTTACAAAGTCCGTTTCAATTCTTTCATTTCGTAACATTCAACTATATCACCAATTTCAATATCATTGAAATTCTTGATTGAAAGACCACACTCATAGCCAAATTTCACACTCGCTACATCGTCTTTGAAACGTTTCAAGGCTGAAATTTCTCCTTCGTGAACCACCACGAAATCACGGATAATACGGATTTTGTCTGAACGTTTCACCGTTCCATCCAATACATACGCACCCGCAACTGTACCCACTTTCGTAATCTTGAACACATCACGCACTTCGATATTTGCCGTGATAACTTCCTCAAACTTAGGAGCTAATAAACCTTCCATCGCATCTCTTACATCATCAATGGCTTGATAGATGATTGAGTAGGTACGAATTTCGATTTGTTCATTGTCTGCTAAACGACGAGCGTTTGTACTCGGACGTACTTGGAATGCCACAATAACGGCATCGGAAGCCGAAGCCAACAATACGTCTGATTCTGAAACCTGTCCTACACCTTTGTGGATGATTCTTACTTGTACTTCTTCCGTTGATAGTTTCAATAATGAATCCGATAGGGCTTCTACTGAACCATCCACGTCACCTTTCACAATTACGTTCAATTCTTTAAACGTTCCGATTGCCTTACGACGACCGATTTCTTCTAAGGTAATGTGTTTACGGCTACGCAATGATTGCTCACGGATAATTTGCTCACGTTTGTTAGCAATTTCACGTGCATCACGCTCATTTTCCATTACACTCAACTTATCACCTGCGTTTGGAGCTCCTGCAAGTCCCAAAACCTGTACTGGTGTTGAAGGTCCAGCCGTTTTCAATTTGTTTCCACGATAGTCAAACATCGCTTTCACACGTCCGTAATGAGCTCCTGCAAGCATCATATCTCCTACTTTCAAAGTTCCAGCTTGTACCAAAATATTGGCAACATATCCACGACCTTTATCCAATGATGCTTCCACGGTTGTACCAATGGCACGCTTGTTTGGATTGGCCCTTAGGTCTAATAATTCTGCTTCAAGCAATACTTTTTCTAACAATTCATTAACACCCTCTCCTGATTTTGAAGATAATTCTTGGGTTTGGTATTTACCGCCCCATTCTTCCACAAGGATATTTTTGATGGATAATTGCTCTCTAATTTTCTCTGTGTTGGCTCCTGGCTTGTCAATTTTTGTGAAGGCAAACACAATTGGCACACCTGCCATCATAGCATGGTTGATGGCTTCTTCAGTCTGTGGCATCACGGCATCATCAGCTGCAATTACAATAATGGCAACGTCTGTTACTTTCGCACCCCTTGCACGCATAGCTGTAAAGGCTTCGTGACCTGGTGTATCCAAGAATGTGATACTACGTCCATCATCTTGTTTTACTGAATACGCACCAATATGCTGGGTAATTCCACCTGCTTCACCCGCTGCTACTTTGGCTCTACGGATGTAATCAAGCAATGATGTTTTACCGTGGTCAACGTGACCCATAATGGTGATGATTGGTGCTCTTGGTATCAAATCTTCTGGAGCATCAATTTCTTCAACCACCGATGATTCAATTTCTTCTTCGGCAGAAACAAACTGTACATCAAATCCAAATTCCTCAGCAATCAAAGCGATAATATCAGCTTCCAAACGTTGGTTGATAGAAACAAACATTCCCAAACTCATACAAGCAGAGATGATTTCAGTTACTGAAACGTCCATCAATGAAGCTAATTCACTGGCTGAAATATATTCAGTTACTTTTAAGATTTTTGCTTCTTCGTCCTCCGCTAATTGACGCAGTTCATTGCGTTCTGCACGAGTTTTACGTTTTTCACGACGTTCTTTTGCTCCAAAATTAGACTTGTTGGTTTGTCCTTGCAGACGTGCCATTGTTGCCTTAATTTGGTCTTGAATTTGTTTGTCAGTTACTTCCCCTTTTACTACTGGTGTTGTTGGTCTGTTACCTGTATTATTGGCAGGGCGTTTGTAATTTGGATTACCACCACCTGTGTTATTTCTGTTAGCATTATTACCGCCAGTATTTGTTCCTGGAACTGGTGGTTTTCTGTTGGGGTCATTAGTAGTTGGAGTACCAGGTGTTCCATCCTTTTTCGGACGTGGAGCTCCACGTTCGTTACGAATTTCACTTTCAGTAACTTTTGCTCCGCCAGGCTTATCAATACGTTTTCTCTTCTTCTTATTATTGTTATTATTTCTTGAACCAGAACCTCCACGTGGTGTTTCAACGGGCAATTCAATTTTACCCAAAACCTTTAATCCACGTAATTGCTCTCCTTTGGCTTCAATCAATTCTACGGCTGAAGTATCGTCTGGAATGGCATCATTACGACCCAATTTTTGAGGTCTGTTTTCGCCATTACTATTATTTTGTGGATTCGGATTATTATTTCCACCACCTTGACCTTGCTGACGGTTTTGGTTATTTCCACCACCCTGACCTTGCGGTTTAGTAGCTTGCAAACCTTGACCGTTCCCTGCTTGTCCTTGTTGTCTATTCTGTGGAATATTATTTCCTCCTTGACCTTGTGGACGGTTTTGGTTATTATTCCTATCACCCTGACCACCTTGATTTTGAGGTCTATTAGGTTGATTTTGATTGTTATTCCCACTGCCTTGTCCTCCCTGTCCAACTTGATTTTGTGGTCTGTTTGGTTGGCTTTGATTATTCTGTGGTCTTGGCTGATTATTATTATTTGCATCAGCCACCTTAGTAGGCATTTGTGCTACCACAGGCTTATCCGCTACCACTGGTGGAACAACCGCCACTGGTATTGGTACAACTGGTGTAATCACAACGGTTTTTTCTGCCTCAACAACCGTGGGTTTTTCAGCAATCGCTACTGGTTGTGGCACTACGGCAATTGGTTGTGGAGCTACTACAATTGGTTTTGGAGCTTCCTCTACCTTTGGAACAACAATTGGCTCAACTGCTTTCGGAATTTCCACTACCACTGGTTTCACTTCTTCTACTTTTGGTATTTCCACTTTTACTTCCACCTTTGGCTCTGGTTTGGGTTCGGCAACTGGTGCTTTCACGGGAATAACATTTCCCTTTTTGTCCAATTCCATCTGACCAACTACTTTAAATTGAACTTCACTTCTTGCTTCAATCTTCTCAGGTTCAGCAACTTTTTCAATTTTGGGTGTTTCGATTGGTTCAGCGGGTTTCGCAACTGGCTGGTTTTTTGACTCACGTGAGTACAAGGGCAAATAATCATCATCCTGTCTTTTGGCAGGCACGAAATTATCCTCTTCTATAGCTTTTTGATTTTGTCCAGACGACCCACCACTCAAGAGGTCGCTTGCTCCAAATTCCTTGGCTACGATTTTCAATTGCTCGAAATTCAATTTGGCGTTAGGGCTATTTTCTACCTTATGACCTTGAACAGAGAGCTTTTGTACGATGGTTTGAATACCTACGCCAATTTGCTTTGCCACAAGGCTCAAACGCATCATTTTATCTTCTGTCATGCTTGTTAATTGATACTTTTCTATAATAATGTTGAATTATGTGATGTTAGAATGATAGAATAGCTTTGATGAGCAAGTGAAATAAGTACAATGACTATTCTATCATTCTTTCACTTGTTCATTCTACATTATTCAAACTCCGAGCGTAGGATTGATAAAACCTCCAATACTGTCTCTTCTTCGAGTTCAGTACGTCTGATTAATTCTTCACTATCCAAAGCCAGAACTTGCTTGGCGGTATCTAAACCGATTTTGTGTAATTCTAAAACTACCCAATCCTCGATTTCATCTGTAAATTCTGATAAATCCACGTCTTCGTCGTCTATTTCGGATTCTTTAATATCACGATAAACGTCTAATTCATAACCTACCAACTTACCTGCTAATTTAATATTCTGTCCACCTTTACCAATTGCCAACGACACTTGGTCTGGTTGTAAATACACCGCAATACGTTTTCTTTCCGCATCAATTTTCATTGAGCTTACTTTGGCAGGACTTAAAGCACGTCCTACTAATAACTCTAAATTTGAAGTAAAGTTAATTACGTCAATATTTTCGTTCTGTAATTCACGCACAATTCCGTGAATACGTGAACCTTTCATACCTACACACGCACCTACTGGGTCGATACGGTCATCATAAGATTCTACCGCAACTTTGGCTCTTTCACCTGGTTCACGAACAATCTTACGAATCATGATTTGACCATCATAAATCTCAGGGATTTCTTGCTCAAACAAACGCTCCAAGAATACGGGCGAAGTTCTTGAAAGAATAATCTTTGGCGTACCGTTGTTCATATCTACTTTATGAATAACTGCCTTCACGGGTTCGCCTTTCTTGAAGCGGTCTTTCTGAATCATCTCTGACTTTGGAAGGGTCAATTCATTGCCTTCGCCATCAGTGATGATTAATTCTTTTCCGATGATTTGATAAACATCACCCGAAACCATTTCACCTACTAAATCCTTGTATTTTTCGTACAAGCCTTCTTTTTCTAAGTCTTTGATTTTTTGGATAAGCGTCTGGCGAGCTGTCTGAACAACTCTACGTCCAAAATCCTCCAATTTAATCAACTCGGCTACTTCCTCGCCAATTTCAAAATCGGGTTCGATTTTCTTAGCTTCTTCCAAGGGTATTTTATCAAAGTCCCAAATATCTTCTGAATTGTCGTCCACAATTTCACGGGTACGCCACATTTCTAAGTCGCCACTTTCAGGGTTGATGATTACGTCAAAGTTTTCATCAGTACCGTATCTCTTACGAATCATGGTACGGAAAACTTCTTCCAGCACCTGAATCATCGTTGGACGATCAATGTTTTTTTCTTTTGCAAAATCCGCAAACGACGAAATTAATTCTGCACTATTCATCTTTCATAAGTTTTCAATGAATTTAGGTTTTGGGTTTTAGGGTTTGGGCTTTAGTTTTATACTAACACCTAATACCTAACACCTAACACCTTCCTCATTATTTAAACGATATTTGTACTTTGGCTTGTTGGATTGTTTCAAACGGGATAAGGATGTCTGGCACAGGTTCAACAACTTTTTTGCTTCTGGTCTTTTTTACTTCTTCTTTCAAAACGATTCCTTCATCGGTTACGTTCTCTAATGTTCCTACTTTCTCGCCGCCCTCTGTTAAATTTACTTTCAGATTTCTGCCAATGTTTTTTACGTATTGACGTTTAAGCGTTAATGGCTGGTCTATTCCTGGCGATGATACTTCTAAGTTATAAGCATCGGCAACCAGTTCGTTGGTTTCTACAAAATGGGCAAATCTGCGACTTACGGAGGCACATTCTTCAATTTTAATTCCTTCGTCTGTATCCAATAAAATGGTAATGTTCTGACGAGTTTTGCCTTCGGTAGTCTTTACTTCAACGATAAAAATTCTACCGTCTTCTAAGTAAGGTTGAAGCAATTCTATTATTTTTTCTTTATCCATTATTTTATAAACACCCAAAAACTAACACCTTTGCAAAAAACAAAAAAGAGGGATTCACGACCCCTCTTTCCTTAATTTCTCCGCAAAATTAACCAATTTTGAATTAAAAAACAAGTAATTTAACAAATGTTATATCACTTCTTTGTTCTTGGATAAATGTTCTTGGTTTGGTTATGTTTCATATCAACCTCCGCAAATTCACAGTCGTTAATATAATTCCTTTCCCTCTTTTCACTACCAAATTTAAGGGTTTCCCTTCGCCTTTTTGAAAGAGTTTATAAATTTCGCTGATTGAAATATCTTTGGAAGATTTATTATTTATAAACATTACTCGGTCGCCTTCTTGCAGTCCTGCATCGTCGGCGGGTGAATTTGCGATGACTTTATCAATCATAAATTCGTGATAATCTTCGCCCCTTGCCATCAATTCTATGCCCGACATATTATGTTCAAAGGGTTCTTTCATACGGCGATTGATGGGTTTCAACACAATATATTGGTCACGATAATTGAATGTTACTTTAAATCTTCTCAGAAATTCACAGCCAATACTGCCTTGTCTTTCGGTAAGGGTGGTATGTTTCTGTCGGTACGAATTGGTATCTGGAAATGAGGCTACTAAGTTTTTTATTTCAAATTTCCCTACTTTCAGCATTGGCACTCTGCCAAGACTACCGTTGATGATTCCATTGAGACCACGCCCCAATTGTGCTTTCAAAACCTTATCGGGCAAGGGAATATCGCTACTTTCTAAGGACAAAGCATGACCTGCACCCGTATCCAAAATTACTTTGATGGGTGTACTCTGGTTTTCTTTCATCAATTCCATCACGCTGAGGTAGGGTTTATTATCCTCAATGGTTATCGGAAATCGTTCTCCCTTACTGGGTTTGTATTTGTAATGTTCGGGGTTTTCAAGGATGATTTCGTTGGTAGAAAAATCCATTGTTACGGTAAATCTATTAAAAATTTCGTAGCCAATAATACCGTGTATAGGCGTACCCACAAATTCGCTCAGTTTTAGGTGGTCGTCTTGCAGAACCACTAAATTTTGGCGATATCCAATTATATCACCAATCCTGATGGTATTGTCGATAACGATTCCTGCTTCAATTTCTTCTCCTTCCCCAGCTCCTGCAATTTTTACGCTACGGACGAACTTCATGCCTAATTTTTTAGCAACAACGGGATCGGTCAACAGGATAGAACTTACGCCTGTATCTAAAATAAAGCGTAAAGTGTCTGAATCATTGACTTTTACGGGTACTATGACTAAATTTGCTTGAAATTCAAACGGAATCCTTGTTATCCGCCGCTTCTTGATAAGTTGATATCCGAATTTTTCATCAGAAACTGGCTTTAATTTAACCTTCTGCTGTTGCTGATGTTGCAGTCTTTTTTCCTGTTGAACATTATGATAAGTCTGCACATCGGCAGAGTCAGTAAGTTGGCTATATCCTCCCAAAGGTAGGATAATCCAATATATTACCATTTGTAAGATTCTTTTCATAAATTTTTTAAGAAGTTTGTATCTAAGATAGTATAAATTTCAGAAAAAATCAAGTATTTTGTGTTGAATTTCAGATACTTAACCCTAAAAATATAATCCTTAATCCCCCCCCAATCATGATAAATATTTTCAATAAAATCACTATCGTTTTTTCATTAGCCATTTTTTTTAGTTCTTGCGTAAGTAATAAGCAATATTCGGATTTAATGAAAGACAAAGACCGTTTAGATGTAAATGTGGAACGTTCGCATAAAGAAATCAGAGAATTAAAGGAAGAAAAATCAACCTTGCAAGACCAAATCAAGTCTAAAAACGTAGAAATTACGAAGTTAGAACAACAAGTAAATACCTTCAAGCGTCAGAGTGAGGAGATTGGAGCGAAGTTTAATATGTTGGACGACCAAATGAAGAAAATGACTTCTGATTTGGAAGCCAAAAAATCTGAGAGTGCCTCATTGATTGCCAATTACGAACAAAAAATTACGGAATTGCAGATTGCCAATGCCGCATTGGATAGCCGTAGAACAAAGTTGGCTCGTAAAAGTTCTAAAGGCAGAAAGACAAAAGTGGCTTTGCCAGCGGCTTTGAAAATTTAGGTTTGATCGGTCTATTAACAAAGTAGTAAAAAGAGGTCGTTGAAATAAATCAACGACCTCTTTTTGCTGTTTTAGGGATTTATAAATTCTTTTCTCAATTAGTTGGATGTAAAGTTGCGACACAGTTTTATGCCGTTGTTGGTGTTTTCCACCAACAACACTTGCGGAAGCACCTTTTGCAAAAGAATCTAAACGCTATAAAGTTACTGATTTCAATTTATCAAAAAAGGTAGTTGTTTTGCTTTCAACTACCTTTTTTGATTTTTTAGGACTTATTACTATTATCCTCATGGTGGTTCCGCAAGTGTTGTTGGACTGTGCGTCTCAGAGTAAACTCCAACAACGGCGAAAAAAAATAGCCTCATAATCAAAACTTATGAGGCTATTTTTATTGCGGTAAATTCTTTACAACTACTTGACTATTGGATATTTTGCGAATGGTATATTCCGTAAAATCTTGGTTAGAATCCATGCCTACACCGTGAATAGTTTGTTCGGGCGTTTTGATGTCCACCGCTTTATTGGAATAAATTTTCTTGGTGTCTGGATTCCAAAATAATTCATCGGTTTCTAATACTTCGTTTTTCACTTGGTTATTGATTTGGACTCTACCCATGATGCGGTATAGATTGGTAGCTTTCAAATAAATAGCCGAATCGCCTCTGAGTTTGGTAGTATTATTGCCCATTTTATCAAAAAAGAATATCCGGACTTCTTTGGGATATTTTTTGTCTTCGTTTGCCATGGTCAATTGGGCTTCGGTGGACATTTTTACTACTAATCTTGCCGAATCGGTATAAGCCATATTTATTCCGTAAACTTCTGAAACGGGTCCTTTATATTCCTCCTTTTTAATATCTTTTTTATCGTCTTCGCAAGCCATTAAAAGGAGACAGGAGACAGGGAAAAAGAGGAAGAATGGATTTGTCCTGTAATTGGCTTTCATTTGAATAATAGAAATGAAAAAACTTGTAAAGAGTTTCCAAAAATTACTTTTCGCCCCGTGGCTGGTGTCCCCACCAGACCACACGTGCGTTCTATGCAACAGAAGTGGACTGGTGAGGAAACCAGCTACGGGTTTAGGCTTTACATTATCCTCAAAAATCAATAGCGAGGGATTTAAATCCCTCGCTATTGATTTTTGAATTTTATATTTTTTAAATACACTATTCATAAAAATATTTTACTGATAACTGAAATATTAATCAATTTTCGGTTTACGGAACCAATAGAAGTCTCCCAGAGAGAATCCTACTACGATTTTGTTATACACTTCTTCCAATCCATTAGTTGCTAAAACCCCTCTTTTCCCCCGCACATAAGCAATGTTGAAATATGAAATGGTTCTCAAAGGAAACGATGCCCCTAATGAAAAGCTCATATCGTTAGCCACATCTGTGCCATTGAAAGCATAAGGGGAAGTAGTATAATTAAGTCCTCCACGGAACATTACGTGGTTGAAATAACCGCTGATGGCATCAAATTTTGGAATATATTCTGCTCCCAAAGCAAAGGTATGAGCATCTTTCAATCCTTCATTTGAACCATTAAGATTCTTGAAACCAGACCATTGTGTTAAAGAATAATCAAGAGAAACGGTCAGTTTTGCGGGATTTTCAAGGCTGATTCCAAATCGGTAAGTGGCTGGTAATGTTAGTTTTCCATCAATTACTTTTAAAGTATCAGCATTGATTAAGTTTATGCCTCCTGCATCATAAGTAGCAAATCGTTTTAATCCACTTGCTCCTATATTCTGAGCAAAATCAGCGGTTGCCCCAATATTCAATAAATAGTTTTTACTGATTTTGGGTTTCCATGCCCACCCTAATTTGAAATGCACGCCAGAGTAGTTGGTACGGTCGGCTAATTTTACTTGATAACGTTGAGCGTCAGAAAAATTTTGGGTTGAAACATCACGGTTAATTACCCCAAAAATAAAGGCTGATTCTAACCCGACATACATATCTTTGGTGAGTTTATATCCATTTGAAACGATGGCTTTGTTCAAACCACCATTGCCAGCGTAGGTATAAGTAACACTATCTGTACCGAGAATATTGAGCTTGCGAGAAGAAAAAGTTTTGTAATTAACCACACTCACGGGAGCAAGTCCCAAAACCAGAGTCCATCTTGGCGAGGCAGGCAATGCCAACATTACGGGATTTAGCGAGCCACCAAAAGTATTGGATTGTCTTCCTTCATTTTGCATGATTTTACCTTCCATATTCACGCCCATTTCAAAGGTTGTGTAACGATTCCGAGCTAATAATGCAGGGTTGAGTGTATTAATATAAATACCATTTGAATTAGCTACACCCAAACTACCCATTGCCGACTGTACCGCAGTTCCGCCCGTATAAACTTCACCAACGCCCAAATAAGAGAAGGGCGAATTGGTTTGTTGAGCATTCACAAGTGTGGTTGATAATAGGGTAAAAATAATGAATAGGCAATTTGAAATAGTTTCCCGACGAAAACCTAAAACTTTAAACCCTCGTATTGTCTTGATTTTTAACATTATATTCTAAAATTCGATTAAGTCCAATCAGCACTAATTCTGGAATTACAAAGTTCGGGTATTTTATGCGGTTTGCAAAGTAAGTAGCATCCCCACCGCACAAAATGACGTTAATATTTGTTAAAACCTTGCTGTATTCTTCCACAAAGCCATTTATTTCTGACAGAATACCATTCATTACGCCGCTTTGCATGGCGTGTTTGGTGCTTTTTCCGATGAGTTCGGGGATAGGTTCGGGTTCTAAAAGGGGTAATCTTTGGGTAAAAGTGTTCATCGCCTTGAATCTCATGCGTACCCCTGGCGAGATGATTCCGCCGTAAAAATTATCGTCTAAACCCACTAAATCGTAGGTAATGCACGTTCCCATATCAATGACCACACAGCTTTTGTCGGGGTACAAGACCCTTGCCCCAACTGCTGCCGCCACACGGTCTGCTCCGAGCGTTTCGGGCGTATCGTAAAGTTTTTTGATGGGAACTGGGGTCGTGCTTTTTAACAAATATATTTCAGTAGTAATATCCGCAAATTCAGCTCGTAATTGTTCTTCGGAATAACTAACCGATGAAACCATAATACGCTGAGGACGAACAGTTTGTACGTAAGAAATCAATTCGGGATAAGTTAATTTCCAATTGGTTTCTATCAGTATTGAATCTTCAAAAAGCCCTGTTTTTGCGTAAGTATTGCCTAAGTCTATAGATAGGTAGCCCCGAAGGGGAATTTTATTAGTCAAATTTGTCATTGATTATTCTGATTAAAAAGGTATAAATTTACAGGCAGAACTGGACATAAACCCTCCCAAGCGTTTCAAACGCTTGGGAGGGTTCAAAAATGAATTAAAGCAAATGCAATATTTAACCTCTGAAATTCTGGAAAATAAAGTTACGGATATTTTGTGGCTCATCATTATTTTGATTTTTGGGCTTTTACTCCGTCGGTATCTTTCCGATTTTATCAGTAAAATCCTCTACCGTTTCATTCGCCACGACGGAGTGTCTATCTATACTTGTATCAGTTTATTACGAAAACCTGTAAATTTTCTTATTACGCTGATAATCATTTATTTATCTTTCTCTTTTCTGAAATTCCCTAAATCTTGGAATATTCCTCCCGCCGAAGTTTTTGGATTAAGAATGGTGCTTAACAAAACTTTTCAAGGACTTTTAATATTTGCCATTACTCGAATTATAGCGGGAATTATTAAGTTTATTTCGCTTATTTTTCAGGAAAAAGCCAAAATCAGTGCCTCTAAAATGGACGACCAATTAGTGTCTTTTTTCAGAGATTTAACCATTGTTGTGATATTCATATTTGCTTTTCTGATGGTTTTAGGCTCAGTTTTCGGTGTAAATGTAGGCACTTTCATTGCAGGTTTAGGTATTGGTGGACTTGCCATTGCTTTAGCCGCCCGTGAAACATTGGAAAACCTTTTTGCTTCTTTCACCTTATTTTTGGATTTGCCTTTTGTGGTGGGCGACAAAGTGCAGTTGGAAAAAGTATTGGGCAGGGTAGAAAAAATCGGTTTCCGTAGCACTCGTGTACGTACAGATGAAGGCAGTTTAATCACCGTACCGAATCGTTTAATTACGGCACAATCGCTTGAAAATCAAACCAGTAGAGTATTTTCAGGCGTTGAATTTACTTTGAAATTACAAAAGGATGTATCGGTAGAAATCATTCAAGAAATCGTTGCCGATATTCAGGAATATATTGAAAACCACAAAATGATTTATAAGCCCGATACTGGCGAAACTCATTTTTATGGCTTTGGCGAAAACTCTTTGGATATTGTGGTAAATTATCACATTGCCACCAATAGTTCCCATATAGTAAAAGCCGTGAGAGAGGAAATTAACCTCAAAATAATGCACATTATTGAGCAAAGTAAAGCGAATTATACTGTGCCAGTTCGTAAAATTATTAAAGAAAAAAAGCCCAAAATCCCCCTTGAAACCCAAGAAAAAAATCCAAAATCATGAAAACAGTCTTATCATTTATCCTAATAACTATCTGTATGTCAGCTATTAACGGACAATCTTCGTACCCAACTTTAGGCAAAATCATCAAGTATGATAATGCCCTTGATAAACTAATTGCTCCCGATGCCAAAATTGAAGTATTAGCTTCGGGCTACGTTTGGACGGAAGGTCCTGTTTGGGTAAAAAACGGCAATTATTTACTCTTTTCGGATGTACCAGACAATACCATTTTTAAGTGGAAAGAAAGCGAGGGCGTAAGTGTATTTTTGAAACCTTCGGGCTATACAGGCACGGGTGTTTATAGCAACGAACCAGGCAGTAATGGCTTGATTATCAACCAAAAGGGCGAATTAGTAGCTTGCGAACACGGTGATAGAAGAGTATCAGCCATGCCTTTGAGCCATGGTGGAAAGCGTACTTTAGCAGATAATTTTGAGGGAAAAAAATTCAACAGTCCCAACGATGTGGTGCAACATTCAAGCGGGGCATACTATTTTACTGACCCTCCTTATGGCTTGCCCAAACAAGAAAAAGATTCAGGGATTGAATTGCCTTTTGGGGTATATCGCATCGGAACGGATGGAAAAGTTTCACAAGTAATCAGCGACCTTACTCGCCCAAATGGACTTGCTTTTTCGCCCGATGAAAAAATATTATACGTGGCACAGTCAGACCCAGAAAGGGCATTTATCATGGCTTATCCTGTGCAGGTAGACGGAAGTTTGGGCAAAGGAAAAGTTTTTTACGATGCCACACCAACCGTGAAAGAAGGAAAATTAAGAGGTTTGCCCGATGGTTTGAAGATTGATAAACAAGGAAATATCTTCAGTACGGGGCCTGGTGGTGTTTTAGTAATCACACCTGAAGCCAAATTGTTGGGCATCATCCACACGGGCGAAGCAACGGCAAATTGTGCTTGGGGTGATGATGGTTCGACACTTTATATCACGGCTGATATGTATTTGTGTAGGATTAAAACTTTGGCAAAAGGAATAGGGTTTTGACGTAGCACGGCAATTTTTGCTGTATTTTTAGAACTTCCCGAAACAATATCCATTGCGGGTTTTAACCCCTAAAGGAGTTATTTCGGGAAGTTGATTTTTGTAATCATTTCTGTTTTGCAAATTTGTTCCTCACCCTTGCACATTCTTCTAAAATCAAAGTATCGTTTTTAATTTCAACAATTTGCCAGTCTGGACAAGTAATACAAAGAACTGCAGCACATTGAACATTCAGTTTTTCTGTAAAAGTTATTTTGCTTCCAGATACACTATATTTATTTCCAGCACTGCAACAATCTGCTCCATCTTTGCCATCTCTCAGAAATCGTCCATCGCTCGTAAATTCATAGACTGGCAAAGCCACAAAAGTATTTATTTTATGAAATGGCTCCCACGTACCATCCGCATTTTTAGTTGAGGTAAAGTAGGTAGGCGACCATTTGCCCACAATATCTGTTGATGTTGGGGTAATGGATTCTTTTGAGGTACAGGCTATCAAAAGAAGAAGCGATATTATTAGGGTCGTTAGTTTCATGGTTTCCTTATTTAATTCTCACATACTTATTTCTAATAGAATACATTTCCAAAATTAATGTATCTCCCTTAATTTCATTAATTATCCAATTTTGAGGCTTGCTACATTTCACCGCTGGACAAATCAAAAAATCAGAAAAGATGATTTCATTATTAGCTATACGAAATTTATTTCCTGCATTACAACAATCTGCACCAGGTTGCCCATTTCTTGAAAAATTACCATCATTTGTAAATTCATAAATAGATTGAGTCGTCTTCAAAAGAGTTGGATTAACCCGCCACGGAGTCCAACTTCCATCCGCATTTTGAGATTGAGTTAATCCAGTAAAATCCCATTTTCCAATGATGTCAGACGGGTTTATGTCATTTGATTTGCAAGCAATCAATGCTATGAAAAGCAAAGTAAATAAAGGTAATTTCTTCATGGTCTATTTCATTTTAACTAATTTTCCTCTGACATAACAAGCTTCATAAACTAAGGTGTCTCCTGTAATTTTAATATCATTCCAAATAAAACCACACGGATTACAATCTACATTTGGACAATTTAGAAGCTCAGTAAATACTAATTTACTTCCAGAGTAATTGTATTTATTCCCTTCATAACAGCAATTTGCCCCAGGTTTTCCATCGCTTAGGAATCTACCATCACTCGTAAATTCCAC
>JANPGQ010000231.1:0-13088 GCA_031423975.1 Cytophagales bacterium
TGGCAGGCTATTATGGACAATTATAAAGTTTATGTAGAATCAAAATAGACGATAACAATGGCACAGCTAAATCCATACTTAAATTTCAACGGTAAATGTCGTGAAGCCATGATGTTCTACCAAGCCTGTTTGGGTGGAGAATTGTTTATGCAAAAAGTGGCAGAATCACCGATGGCGGCACAAATGCCTTCTGAAATGGGAGCAAATATTTTGCATAGTACGCTCTCCAATGGGAGTTTAATGATGATGGGGTCTGATATGATGGGCAATAAAGTGAAAAATGGTAATGCAATTACGCTGTTTCTGAATTGTGAAAGTAGTGAGGAAATCAACGATGTTTTTGCTAAATTGTCTGAAAATGGACAGGTAATTATGCCCTTGCATCAATCTTTTTGGGGAGCGTTATATGGTGAATTAACCGATAAATATGGCATTTTTTGGTCGTTTAATTATGCTAAAAATTAATCTTGACAATGGATAATTCAAACATTGCTCCTAACGTAGATGCGTACTTGGATGCTCTGCCCGAAAAGCAAAAATCAGCATTGACACATCTCCGAGAAATCATCCGAGAAACTGCTCCTACCGCCGAAGAGGTGATTAGCTACGGAATGCCCGCCTACAAATATCATGGAATGCTGGTATATTTTGCGGCTTTCAAGAAACATTGTAGCCTTTTTGCGGTGAATAATGATGTCTTCGAAGAAGAATTGCAAGACTATAAAACCAGCAAAGGAACAATACAATTTTCGCCCGAAAAACCGCTTCCAAATGATTTGGTACGGCGAATTGTGCAGTATAGAATGAGAGCCAATGAGGAAAATTTAGCCATGAAACAGATGATGAAGAAGACGGTAAAAAGGTCTAACACAAACTTCTAAAATACTCAGAAATATATAAATCATGCGAATCGGAGTTGAATTTTAGTTTTGGCTCGTTCTCTGCCTCGGAGAGGCACAACCTTTGTAGAAATTTGTAATTCTCCACCCTGTTTTTTTCGCTTCGGAGAAGCGTAACTTCGTAAATGTTACGCTTCTCCGAAGCGAGAGAAGAGAATATTTGATTTTTCTACAAAGGCTGTGCCTCTCCGAGGCAGAAAACTAAAATTTAACTCTGATTCGCATAATTTTTAGTTTTGAACGAATGTTTTGGTCAATAATCTTTCCAAAAAAACTTCTCGGAAAAATTGCGAAACCAAATAGTTGCACATATATTTGCAACCGATTAGTTTCATATAAATAAAATTCAAAGATGAGAAGAGATGTATTTCAAGCAATTGCCGACCCAACCCGTAGAGCAATTATTGCGTTGATTGCCCTGCAAGCAATGACTCCTAATACTTTGGCTGAACATTTTGATTCGAGCCGCCAGGCAGTTTCAAAGCATATAAAAATTTTGATTGAGTGCCAACTCGTTAAGCAAGAACAGTCAGGAAGAGAGATTTATTACAAACTGGACACGGAAAAAATGAAAGAAATAGACCAATGGCTTGAACAATTTAGGAAAATTTGGGAGAGTAGATTCAATCAACTTGACGAAGTAATATCAACAATCAAAAACCAGAAAAAATGAACAACTTACTATTTGATTTTACCGTTGACAAAACAACAAAAACGGTATCTATAACCAGAGAATTTGCTGCCGACCTTTCGCTGGTATGGGACGCTTTTACTAAACAAGAAATCCTTGATCAATGGTGGGCACCCAAACCTTGGGAATCAAAAACAAAAATTATGGATTTTGAAGTGGGTGGACGAAGATTTTATGCCATGGTAAGCCCCGAAGGACAAGAACATTGGTCAATTCAGAAATTTACATCTATTAGTCCAACCAGTAATTTCAAAATGTTGAATGCTTTTGCCGTTGCAGATGAAAACCCCGAATTGCCAGCTTCTGAATGGGATTTGAGTTTCAGCGAACAAAACGGAACTACAAAAGTAAGTATTACCATTTACAATGAATCGCTTGAACGCATGGAGAAGATGGTTGAAATGGGCTTTCAAGGAGGATTTACGATGACATTGAACTACTTAGAAAATCTGTTGACAACTTTATCAATTTAACAATCTAAAAATAAAAACATGGCTCTTATCAACCCTTACCTTCATTTCAACGGAAATGCTGAAGAAGCATTCACATTTTACAAATCAGTTTTTGGCGGAGAGTTCGCAATGGTTTCTCGTTTTAAAGACTTTGCAAACCCAGAACATCCTATATCAGAAAATGAGGCAAATAAAATCATGCACATTGCACTGCCTATCGGTAAAAGTAATGTATTAATGGCAAGTGATACCCCTGAATTTATGGGAAAGCATAATGAAAATGAGACAAGAAGTAAAATTTCAATAAGTGCTGAAAGTAAGGAAGAAGCAAATCAATTATTCAATGGACTATCTGAAAATGGCAAAATTGAAATGCCTATTG
The DNA here is from genome assembly GCA_031423975.1 of Cytophagales bacterium. GTDB lineage: Bacteria > Bacteroidota > Bacteroidia > Cytophagales > Spirosomataceae > Arcicella. Next base: position 2,425 of record JANPGQ010000231.1, read on the forward strand.
CTGACAGCCCCTGGGGTTCGTATTTTGGTATGTTTAGAGACAAATACGGTATTGAATGGATGGTGGACTTTGATCCAAAATACAACGGACAAGCTGAAAAATAAAAACTTTGTGTATTGAGCCTTGACAGGAGACAATCAATTATATGGCAGTCTTAATTTTTACAAATCCAATATTATGGCAAAGATAAAACTATCAAACGCCGAGCAAGTAGCACTTTATATGCAAAATCTTCAACATCCGATGTTAGGGGCTATAGAGGAATTACGGAAAATTATCAAGGATTCTCATCCAGACATGGAGGAAATTATTGCTTGGAATGCTCCTACGTATAATTATGTAGGTGATATGAAACCCTTTGACCCCAAAGAGTATAAACGGTACATTGTGGGCTTTAATCTTTTCAAAAAAGATTGTATTAGGCTGATATTTTTGACGGGTGCAAAACTGACCGACCCTACCAATATCTTGGAGGGTGATTATAAAGATGGAAGAAGACTCATTTTATTTAACAGTATGGAAGAGGTGAAATCTAAACAACAGGCATTGCAGGATTTAATTAATGAATGGATTAATTTAGTAGAATCATGAACACAATCGGTTATTTTGAAATTCAATCATCTGATGTTCTCAGAGAACTCATTTTTTATCAAAACGTATTTGGGTGGAAATTTTTCAAAGAAGAAAATGTACCCATTGACTATTATCGTATAGAGACGAACGGTATGAACGGCGGTTTACTAAAGAGACCCGTGCAAGTACCCCCAAATCAGTATGGTACAAATGCTTTTACTTGTTCTATTCAGGTAGAAAATTTTGATAAAACGGCAGAACTGATTTTGCAAAATGGCGGGCAAATTGCAATGGCCAAATTTGCGATCCCTAATCGTTGCTATCAGGGATATTTTTTAGATATGGACAATAATGTTTTTGGGATTTTTGAGGTATATGAAAATGCAAGCTAAAATTTGATACAAAATGGTAGAAGTTTTTAGAACCAATGTAACCCGAATGAGCAAGCAAAAATACTTATTCAGACGATAGAGAAGCATTTTCCCGATTATAAAACAAATTTTGACCTCTCGGATTGTGATAAAATTTTGCGAGTAGAGAGTGAAAATATTTTGGTAAAAGACCTCGTAGATTTCTTGAAATTGAGTAACCTACAAATAGAAATTTTATCATAAAGCTCTCTTTTGAATATAAAAATCAGTAAATCAACCAAATCAATAATCATGAAAACAAACAAAATTATTTATTGGGCAACCGCTGGATTTTTCTTTCTATTTCAAGGCGTAATGCCCGCATTAACCTCCCAAACAGAGATGGGAAAACAAGGCATTAGCCACTTGGGCTACCCTGTCTATTTCGGCTTTATGCTGATGGTTTTCAAGGTAGTAGGCAGTTTAGCACTCATCGTTCCACAAGTACCGAGTCGGATAAAAGAGTGGGCTTACGGTTGCTTTTTTATTGAGTTAATCATGGTATTTTGGAGCAATGTTGCCGTAGATGGATTTTCAGCAATGTCATTATTCCCTTTGGTGATATTGGCAGTTTTGGCGGTTTCTTATGTGTATTATCATAAGTTGGCAATCGGCTTTCAGCAATCGGCAGTCGGCTAAAAAGCTAACTTCGGCAATCGGCAGTCAGTTATCAGCCGATTGCTGAAAGCTAAATACTTACTAAGCCATTTAGCTCTGCATATTGCAAAAGCATAATCGTTTTGGCATCTTTTATTTCGCCTGATTTCACCATAGCTAAGGCTGCTTTGAAGTCCAGTTCCATTACTTCGATATTTTCGTGGTCTATGCCTCCGCCTTCGTTGATTTTGTGGTCGTTGTTGTATTCGCCCACGAAGAAATAAAGGATTTCGGTAACTGACCCTGGCGACATATAGGCTTCATAAATCTTCTTGACATCGGTGAGTCTAAAACCTGTTTCTTCCTCCGTTTCTCTACGGATGCAGTCTTCTGGGTTATCTTCATCCAATAGCCCCGCACAGGCTTCAATCATCATGCCCGTTTCGTTGCCGTTGATATAGGTGGGCATTCTGAATTGTTGGGTCAAAATCACCTTTTTGGTTTCGTTATTATACAACAAAATCGCCGCACCGTTTCCTCGGTCATAAGCCTCACGACTTTGCTTTATCCATGTACCATCTTTTTGCAGATATTCAAAAGTAACTTTATTGAGCGTGTACCAGTTTTTGGAAAGGATTTCGGTTGAAATATTTCTTAGGTTTGAGTTCATTTCTGATTGAATTTGATTATTTATGATTATATTTGAACAAATTTAATCATTATCCATGAACTTCCAAATCAGAAAACAGAAAATCATTGAAAACATTGAGCAAACGGGCATTATTGACGTAAAAGAAATGGCAGTCATTTTAGGAACTTCTGAAATAACCGTCAGGCGAGATTTGACCGTTTTGGCAGACCAAGGCTTGCTGGTGCGTACTCATGGAGGAGCTATGAAAGTTAGCCTGTCGCAAATACCTGTGAGTTTTGCCCAAAAATCAGCCGTAAATTCTGAGCAAAAAGATGAGATATGTAGGTTGGCGGCGAGTCAAATTCAGGAAGGTGATGTAGTATTTTTGGACTGTGGAAGTACCGTTTTTAGGATTTGTCCATTTATCAGAAATTTGAAAATAAAAGTTGTAACTAACTCATTACCAATTGCTAACGAACTAATAGATTCAGCGGTTAGCCTAAACTTTGCAGGAGGGGAAATAGATTTTGAACGCCAAGCGGCTCATGGAAAAATTGCCGTAGAACATTTTGGAAAATACCAAGCCAACAAAGCCTTCGTAGGTATTGATGGCATTTCTATTAAAAACGGATTGAGTGCTTCAAGCGAAAAAGAAGCTGAAATCACGATGGCACTCGCTCAAAATGCTGATGACGTTTTCTTTCTCTGCGATTCGGGAAAATTAGAAAAAGACCGCTATTTGCCCTTCGCTCCGATAAGTTTTGTGAAAAATTTAATAACCGACTCTTTAATTTCGGAAAAAATATTGAGGCAATATGAAGCAGTAAGGATTAGAGTTTTGAAGTAGTTTATCTAAACCTTAATTTTAATCCTCCCCCCTCCAACCCTCAAAAACCGTATCTTTGCCCATTGAACACATTCATCAGCAAAATGAAAAAAATTATAGATGCTTTTGTTACCGCTATCAAAGGTGATGAACATATTTTTACTACGGGAAGTATCAATAAAGCCATTTTTATCTTAGCAGTGCCTGCCATTTTGGAGATGGGTCTGGAAGCCCTTTTTGCCATTGTTGATGTAACTTTCGTATCGCAAGTAGGTATGGAAGCGGTCGCTACGGTGGGGCTTACCGAGTCTGTTCTTACCATTCTTTACTCCATTGCTTGGGGTTTTAGCACGGCAGCCAGTGCCATTGTTTCCCGCCGAATTGGTGAACAAAATCCCGAAGGAGCAAGCCATGCCGCAGGACAGGTTATCTTGATTTCAATGGTTTTGGCGGCTTGCATTGGAATTCCAGGGTTTATCTATGCCGCTGATATTCTACGAATTATGGGTGCCGACGAAACCCTGATTGCACACGGGGTCAATTATACTCGCATCATGTTTGCCAGTAGTCCCGCCATCATTTTGCTTTATACGCTCAGTGGTGTTTTGCGGGGTGTGGGCAATGCCTCGTATGCCATGCGGTCGTTGGCAATTGCGAATGGAATCAACATTTGCCTTGACCCCTTGTTTATTTTTGGCTTATTATTTTTCCCAAAATTAGGCGTTGTTGGAGCATCCGTAGCCACTACTACGGGTAGAAGTTTGGGGGTATTGTATCAATTACGCAAACTCACCACGGGCGAGATGGCCATTCAAATCAAGCCCAAACATCTTATTCCAGATGTGTCTTTGCTCATCAAATTTATCAAATTGGCTTTGGGTTCAACCACGCAATTCATTATTCAGTCGGCAAGTTGGATTTTCTTGACTCGGATTCTATCAAGTTATGGCAGTGATGTTGTGGCTGGATATACCATTGCCATCCGTATCATTGTATTTACCATTTTACCTTCGTGGGGTATGGCAAATGCAGCGGCAGTTTTGATGGGGCAAAATTTAGGAGCAAAACAACCCGAAAGAGCCGCCACTTCCACGTGGAGATCGGCATTTCTCAACATGATTTTCTTGCTTTTGGTAAGTATTACTTTCGGGATTTTTGCCCCAAATATCATAGGCTTATTAGCTGATAATCAGATAGTTATTGATAATGGCGTACAGTGTTTACGAACAATCTGTGCGGGTTATTTATTCTTTGCCTACGGAATGGTAATCAGTCAATCTCTCAATGGTGCAGGCGATACCCGAACACCCACTATTATCAACTTAATCTGTTTTTGGGCAATAGAAATTCCCTTAGCCTATTACTTAGCCAAAAGCCTCAATTGGGGACCACAAGGCGTTTATTGGTCAGTTGCCATCAGCGAATCCATCTTGGCATTGATAGCCATTTGGGTTTTCAGAAGGGGAAAATGGAAGACAATTTTGGTGTAGATTTATATCTCCATCAACCGCTTCAAATTATCGTGATAAGCCACTCCCGTTTCTATTTTCGACAGTTTACTATCAAGCATTGCCACTAAATATTTTCCGTTGAAATGACGTTCTAAAGCGGAGATTTTAAGGGAATTGACAATGCACGACCGACTAATTCTGATAAAACTATCGGGCAGTTTTTCGTCCAAATTACTGATGGTATAATTAGTAATAAATTGCCTACCATCAAGGGTATTAAGAAAAACATATTTTTCATCCGCTTGGAAATGCGAAATTTCTTGAAAAGTGATAATCAGGATTTTATCCCCACTTTTTACTGAAATAGAATGGATTTCTTTCTTGGGTTTTATTTGTTCAAAAATGCTCATAAAATTTTCTGCCGATAGTTTATTTGATTGATTGTCAGCGAGTTTATGCAATTTCTGAACGGTTTTCTCTAATCTTTCTTTCTCGATGGGTTTCAATAAATAATCAATCGAATTTTCTTCAAATGCCTTGATGGCGAATTGGTCGAATGCCGTTACAAAAACCACCATCGGCATAAATTCAAGTTTTGCGAGCATCTCAAATCCTGAGAGTAAGGGCATTTCGATGTCTAAGAAAATCAAATCGGGACGGAGATTTTCTATCTGTTCTAAGCCTTCCTGCCCGTTTTCAGCCGTTGAAATTATCTCGAAAACATCGGTATATTCCCCCAAAAGTCGTTTAAGGCGGCTAATGGCAATGGGTTCGTCGTCTATGAGTATGGTCTTGAATTTCATTTCTTTTGCGGTAAATGGTGAAAGGTTAATTCTTCGGTACACGGTGAAGGGTGAACGGTACACGGTAAACATTACATGGTAAACTCGAAGAAAATTTCAACATACTATTTATCATGTATCCTTTTAACATTAACCTTTTACCGAAATGGGTAACATAATTATCACTGCCTTCTCAGGCTTGTTTTTCAAGTCAATTGTGGCTTTATTTCCGTAAACAATTTGTAATTTTTCTTTGATACTTTTTAATCCAAAACCTCCCCCAAAAGATTCGCCAAAATCGGGTCCATTATCGTGAATTTTTATGAGGATATTTTCGGCTAATTGTTTGATTTCAACCTCAATCTCTCCTGCATGAGCAATTTTTGAGATGCCATGTTTTATGGCATTCTCTACCAAAGGTTGCAGCAAAAATCTTGGAATTTGTTGATTCAGAACGGCTTCATCACAATCAATTTTGTAGCTCAATCTTTTTCCAAATCTCACTTGTTCGATAGCGAGATAGGCTTTAATTATCTCTAATTCATCGGCAAAAGTATGGAGATTTTCTTCGTCTCTGCCAGTGGTATAGCGGAATAATTTAGAGAGTTGAATCGTCATTTCCTCCGCTTTATCGGGCATATCGTGAATTAATCCTGCAATGCTATTAAGTGAGTTATACAAAAAATGAGGATTAATTCGTGCTTCCAGTGCATCCAATTGTGCCTTTGATTTTAGCTTTTCAAGGTTCAATAATTGGTATTCCTGTTCCGACATTTTGCGGGTGATATTACCCGTGCGTTGCCAATAATAAAAATAGACACAAGCCACCAATTGGGGAATAACCATATACATAAAACCATAATTATTTTGGTCTTTACTCCAAAGTGTTGGGTCGATGCGACTCCAATATAAATAGCCGATAACCCATTGAAAAGCAACGGAATATATAGAAGCCATACCAAATAAAATGATGTATTTCAAGGCATTTGAACGAATTTTGTATTCATAAAAATAAATGAAAATATACACCGAAACCACCGCCCCAATACCATTGTTGATATTGGTATAGAAAACGCCTTTGTAAATTGACGATAACAGGCTTTTGGGATTAAAAAATTCAAGCGTGAAATAAGTGATGCTACTCAACCCGTAAACCAACAACAAGCAAAATCCCAAAGCAAACAAAATATCCTTTACATTAAACAAAAATGGTTGCTTTGATGAAGGGGGAACAGAACGTTCTTGGGGAAATTCAAAGATTTTATTTTCCGTTTTATCGGGCGGAAAATTATAGTCAAATGGCTTATTTTCAGCAGGTTGCACATTAGGTTCATCATTAGGCTTTATAAAGTTTTCTATCTCCACTTTCCCCCCTCCCGTTTTGATGGTGATATGTGTACCGCCCCCATTAAGTTTGCCTTTGATGAATTGTTGAGTGATATTTCCTTGAAAATTTTGGAAAGCGGGATGATAAATTTTATTGGCAGAAACCTCCAAATCTATGGGATTGTCAAGGGGCAAAACAACGCTGATATTACCGCCAGAGGTATCAAACCAAGCATATTGATTGGTGGTGAACATTTGGGCGGTGATATTACCGCCTTTAGTACTTGCCCCGATGTTGCCATTGATATTTTTTAAGCGAATATTTCCTCCCAAAGTGCTACACTCAAAGTCGCCAAAAATGTCTGATGCCTCAATATTCCCGCCCCAACTATTGGAATGAACTTCGCCTTTATTTTTCTCAATATGAATATCTCCGCCTTTGGTATCAACATGAAAGATGGCTTGATTTTCCTTCAAAAATATATCTCCGCCCATTGTATTCATCTTTATTTGTCCCTCCGAATGTAACACTTTGATATCACCACCCATCGTTTTTCCAAATATATTTCCACGAGCATTTTCAACAGATAAATCTCCTCCCCAAGAATTGAATTGATGGTTTCCTATTAAGTTTTTAATCGCAATCTCTCCTCCATAAGTCATTGATTTAGAGAATATTGAGGCTGGCAAATATACTTTAAAAGATGTTTTACGAAAATTAACAATATTCCAAATCGTGAATTTTGAAATGATTTTTAGGGTATTGCCCAACCTTGACACAGAAATTTGTTTTGCTCCCACTTCTGAGCTTTCTACAAATTCTTTGACGATAAAAAGTGTTAGTAAACTTCTATCCCAAATGAAGGCTTCAACCTTAATAGTATTTTCATCATGACCAACCAGTTCAATATCACCCGAGAAAGTTTGAAGTTGAAAAGTGCTTAGGTTTTCAACTTCAAAACTTTGCGTATATGTGGGATTTAGGTTCATTTTGCAGTTTGCGATAGCATCCATTTTGCCGTAATTTCGCCCCAATTTGGGTGAATGGGTGATGCTGGCTTAAATTTAGCGAATTGTTGAATGGATTTTTCAAAAACAGGTTTTGATTTTTCCTTTCCTCCGCCGAAGTTTTCGGGCGTATAGAAAATGCCTTGGGCTTCCATTAAAGCAATTCGGGGATTTTCTGAGTTCAATTTCTTGGCAGCATTTAAAGCCATACTAACTTTTCCACCATATTTTTGCCATCTTTCAGCAACATTTACCGCCATTCTTGCACTTGCCAAATTTGCTCGCATGATTTCCACCTCTTCATTATCTTTTACTAATTTATCCATGTTTTCAAGATAAATATCCGCCTTGTCGAGCAACATATCCTTCTTTCCAGCCTCTGGTTCAGCAAAAGAATCCATCAAACAGCAATATGCCACCCAATAATTTGGCAACCATTCTGTCTTTTCAGTAGCCGAAATTCGTTCCATTTTGTTTGCCAAAGGTTGTAAAGGCGTACCAAATTGAGTGTTATGAATCTCCGTAACCAAACCTTCCATTGCTTTGGTATAATTGGGATTTTGAGCAAATAAAACTGACATTTTAATCAGTAATCCAACAGAAATCATCATGATTTTTTTCATTGTTTATGGTTGCGTTTCGTCGCCACGTTTTTGTTTTATTTTGCCTAAGCTACTCTGTCTGAATTTGGATTGCGACGTTTCGCAATCCAAATTCAGACAATATTTTACTTAAAAATCCAAATTCGCCTCCTTGGGCTTTCTTTCCAATTTTCCAAGGCTCCACGATACTCCCGCAAAGAAGGTTCTGTATGCTACTGGTTTTACTTCAAAGCGTTGTTTTCCATCATTTGAATAGCGATAACCGAATACATTTTCACGCCCCAACACGTTATCAACCGAGACGTAGAAAACCAAAAACTGATTCTTGATTACTTTAATATAACTTGCCGCAAAATTTACACTTTGGTAAGAAGGCGTCATGTCAAAATTCTTCAAATCGCTACCATAATCATAAATCGGGCGACCAGACGTGTAGGTGTAAGTTGCTCCTAAATTCAAGCCTAATTTTGGAAAAAACTGTTTATAAACTGCACTAAAATTGTGCTTGGTGGCAAACGAAGGCATGGCTTCAATGGCATAATTTCTAAATTTTCTTTCCGTATCTAAGTATGAATACGTAAGCCATACATCGGCATTTTTGATAGATTTTTTATCCCTAAAAAAAACATCAAAACCATTGGCAAATCCCTTTCCCGAATTATCTAAAGTACCCGTCGGGAAACGGTATGGATTAGGGTCAAAGAAAGTAGTATTTTCAGAAACCAATTGACTATAGTTTTTCGCAAAAGCCTCAATCCTGAATGTACGGTCATTTTTTATACGCTGATAATTTAAAATCAGATGGTCGGCAATTTCATAATCCAGTGATTTATTGAGGTATAAATAGTTTTTTTCGGGTGTTTGATAGAACCTACCCGCCGCCAAAGAAACTTGCGAATACTGACCCGTTTTTTGGGCCAAAGAAATTCTTGGGGCAATATTATAGCGGTCTATAACGCTCGTATATTCGCCCCTGAAACCCAATCTGACCGCCAATTTTGACGAAGCATAAAACTCAGTTTCCGTAAAAATTGACGAATAATTGTCCGTCAAATCAAGTTTGTATTGGTTGTAATAATTGCTCACGTTGATGTTGTGAACCTCCGCCCCGATGATAAAAGTATTCGATTTTTCACTCCCAAATAGCCGATTCAAAACCACTCGCCCTTGGGTACGCTCGTCCGTACGGTCGCCTTTGTCAGAGCCTATTTTAATAAGATCTTGATTAAAACTATATGAAAACCCCGAAAGCAAAATCCATTTTCCATCTTGATAACTTACTCTGTATGAGGAATTTGTAAAAATATTTTTATTTTTTAAAGAGAATAGATACGTTTCACCGATTTTATCCATTGAATTAAAACGGATGCCCGAAGCATTATCCGAATACGAACCATATACTTTTAGCGTACTGTTTTTAGTCAAATTTTCATTGACCGTAACCGATGCGCCAACTGCTTCGGGCACTTGTTCGAAATTGATATTGGTTTTAATCAACCCTAAAAATGGCGAAAGATTTGAGTAGTAAAGCGTCCCCGTAATCCAGCCCTTGTGCGTATAGGAGGCAGCCAAACCAGCCATATTAACATTCAAATTAAGAATGCTCGACTCGCTGATTTTGTCTTGGGTTTGCAATAACAAGACCGAAGAAAGAGCCTGCCCATACTGAGCCGAATATCCACCCGTACTAAAAGCAGTTCCTTTGAACATAAAAGGACTAAAACGACCCCGTTGAGGCACATCGGGCGTACTACTGAAAAAGGGATTTTGGACAATCATGCCGTCAATAACAGTCTTGGTTTCGTTGGCAGAACCGCCCCGCACGAACAAACCTTCTTGCTCTCCTACCCTATTAGAACCTGGCAAAAACTGCATTACTGCCGCAATATCCGCTCCACCGCCAGCCGTCGTAACGATGTCTAAAGGCTTGAGCATCACCATTTTCTTTTCATCCGAAGCCTCAAAAGTGCCAGCCGTCACCGTTACCGCATTGAGAGAATTGAAGGATTCTTCCAAAATGAAATCCACTTGGTTTTCACCCATTTTCAACGTAATGTTTCGCTTCTCGGGTTTGTAACCAATCATCGAAACAGCGATAATTTTATCTCCTTTTTCATCCGTTTTGAAAGAAAATGAGCCATTTGCATCGGCAGAGGCACCATCGTAAGTCCCTTCAAGCTGAACATTTGCCCCAGGCAAGGTTTCTCCCTTTTTATCGGTAACTTTTCCTTTAATGATGGTCTGAGTGAAACCTAAATAAGGAAATAAGAAGAGGATTAGTAATAAATGTTTCATCGGTTTGTCTTGAATTTTGATTCAAAACAAGCATAGAAAGCGATATTGAGAAAGCACTTTCCGACAGAATGGATTTTTGGAGGGATAGAATTTGGTTTTTGAGGGATGAAAGATTTATTCAATTCTCACAGCAAAAAAGCGTTCTATGTATAATCTTGCCAAA
>JANPGQ010000232.1:0-2847 GCA_031423975.1 Cytophagales bacterium
TTACAGGGTGTTTTTTTAGGCTACATTTTTGTATTTCCAAGCCATTATTTTATTAATATCAAAGCGTAAGTTGTTGTTATTCAGCAATTTGCGGAACTCCTCCCGAGTGAAGTCTTATTCTCCCATCATATTTACGTGATGCCAAACGACTACCGTTGAGTTCTTAATGACAGCCATTATGGTTGCAAGTCCCTTATTGGGCCAAAAGTTACATAGCGTAGTATAACTCTCTAAAAATCAAACACTTACAGTTTCAATTTTAAGATTTCACAAAATGTAACCTATTGATTTTCAGCCACTTGCCTTTTTGGAGTCATTTTGATGAACATAGCTACCTATTTCGACTTTCCGATACCTTAGATACTTGTAAAGTGTCATTTTTGAAACTCCTATTTCTAAGGCAATTTTATCGACTGCCATATCTCCTTGTTTGTAATAAGATTCTGCCAAAATTGCCTTCTTTTCGGCTTCTTTGGTCATTCCTTGCCTCCGTCCTCCTTTTCTACCTCTGGCACGAGCGGCGGCCAGACCTGCATTTGTCCGTTCTCTTATTAAATCTCGCTCAAACTCTGCAAAACAAGCGGAGATGTTGAAAAATAGCCGTCCCTGCGGTGTGGTCGTATCAATGGCGTCACTAATGCTTTGAAGTCCAATCTGTCTTTCATTAAATTGAGTAACTAATTCTAAAAGGTGTTTCAACGAACGCCCTAAGCGGTCAAGTTTGTAAACTACCAGCGTATCATCTTTTCGGATTTGGTTTAAGAGTTTATCTAATTCAACCCTATCCGTCTTTGCTCCTGATGCAATCTCGGTAAAGATGATTTGGCAACCTGCCTTAGTTAAGGCATCGGTTTGCATTTGAAGGTTTTGGTCTTTGGTACTTACTCTTGCGTATCCTATTTTCATGGGTAAAGTCAATTTGTATAGCGTTAGCTAAGTTAAAATAAAAATATTTATACTTTGATTGCCAGACGGTATTTTTATACTTTTATCATCTTCATTAATGCTTTTTACCATATTATTTCCAAACTCAAAAGCCAATCAAAAAGTCCATTCAATTGAGGATTTGATTGGACTTTCAAAACCCACACACATTTCATTTATGAGTAGAATTAAATTATTGCCAGCCCATGAAATTAGAGAATTTGACACACCAGCAATCTTCACGGTTTCCCAACAATCCCACTTTTTTAAAATCACCGATGATTTGGAAATGGAGTTAGATAAATTGCGACATCCTTGTTCAAAAATGGGTATGCTCCTACAATGGGGCTATTTTAAGTTTCATGGAAGATTTTATGAGGTATTAGATTTCAGAGAAATGGACATCCTCTTTGTTGCAAAACAGCTAAATTTGAACCTTAAATATCTTGATTTTCACAGCTTTTACACGAATCATTTAGCCTTTCAGCATCGAGAACGCATCCTATCAATTATTCATTGGAAACCCTATGATGAAGAACTATTCAAACATCAAGTGGAACGATTGGTAGAAAGTCAATTAGTCCCCAGAAAGGTGCTTTGGGAAACCAGAGCTTATTTATTTCGACAAGGCATTGAATCCCCCGCCTACGATAAATACGTCCGAATTATTAACGATACGCTTCTGGCTTTTAGCAAACGTATAAATGTATCGTTAGAAAAACACTTGACTGCTTCGCACCGTCAAACCTTGGATGAATTTCTAATCAAAAAAGTTGCTTACCAAAAGAGTGAAATTCAGCGGTATAAGGTCATTATTCATCCCAAAAGCCCCAAGGAAATTAAGAAAAGCGTTCAACTATTTGAGCTCCTCCGAGGGCGATTAGAGAAAGTTAGCCCTTTGGTTGAAAAACTCAACCTTTCCGATGCCACCATTGATTATCACGCTCATTGGGTAACAATTGCCGACAATGACAAGATAGAAACTAACGTAGATAAATATCTTTTTCTCCTTTGTTTTCTGATTCGCCAAGTCCGACAACGCCAAGATTATTTCATTGACATTATCCAAAATAGTGTCAAATCAGCGGAGAATAGAGCTAAAATGGCTCAAAAAGAGGAGTATTTCATAAAACAAAAAGAGCGAAAACAGGCGACCCAATTATTAATAGATTCTCGAATCAGTTACAAACAGCAAGTCGAAGAGGTCAAAATTATCCTCAAATCTGCCCAAGATAATGACACTAAAATTTCTCAAATCGAAGATATTTTTGAGGTCGATGATTCCTTAACTGATGTACAACTTGGCTTGATTGAATCGCTGGGTGTTGAAACAGGGAGAGATGAAAAAACGGAGTTCTACCGTCTGTGGCAACGGCAAAGTATTTGGTTAAGTAACCGAGTTGCTCAGCCCATTCTGCAACTGATTATCAACCAAGAAGAAACCGATAAAACGCTTTTTGAAGCTATTAGCCACTATACTGAGAAGAAAGGGAAGATAACCAAACCAACGAAAAATCTCAAATGGTTAGACGATAAACAGCAAGATGCTCTTTTTGAAATCAATGAAAAAGGGGAAGAAATATTCCAGAGAAGATTGTATAAAATGTTCCTGTTTGAGGCTATAAATGATGGGATAAAATCGGGAATACTGAACTTTAATCACTCTTACCGATTTCGATTTTTGGAAGAATATCTTATCTCTAAAAAAGAATGGGCCGCCAATCAAGAACAATTACTGACGGATGCAGAAATGACCCATTTGACTGATTATGAGGACATTATAGGCGTTCTGAAAGAAAACTTAGATCAGCTCTATCACCAAGTAAATGATGGTTATAATTTGGGGTTAAATACTCATTTAAGATTCGATAAAGCCAATAAACCTATCATTGCCACTCCTGCGGTAGAAAAGCCCGATTTAAG
>JANPGQ010000233.1:0-2385 GCA_031423975.1 Cytophagales bacterium
GTCAGCGGTTCTGCATTAATAAGTATATATTTCCGAATCTAAATTTCAAAATTTACCTTTAAAATTTCAATTAAACACGATGAAAACCAATCAATTATTAAAAATAATTCCTCTGTTCTTGATGCTTATTATTCAAGAAAAAATCTTTGCCCAAATGGGTATCAACGCCACAGGAACATCTCCTGCGAGCAATGCCATGTTGGATATTAGTAGCACGACAAAAGGCTTATTAATTCCTCGGATGACCACCGCCCAACGCACCGCCCTCGCTCACACACAAGGGCTAACCGTTTTTGATATTACGACCAATAGTTATTGGTATTCTGACGGGGCGGTTTGGGTTAATATGGCAACTATTTCAAGTGCAAGTCCGTGGCTGACCACTGGAAACGATATTTATAATAGTAATTCTGCAAATGTTGGAATTGGTACGGTTGTTCCAATAGCTCCACTCACTATTTTTAGAGCTACAGCCAGTGCCAGAACCCAATATCAAACGAATAATACTGGAATGTTACCAAATGATGGCTTTTTTACTGGAATATTTGACCTTGGCATGAGTGCCTATGTAATGAATTATGAAAATGCCCCACTGATCTTTGGAACAAATGGAACATCCAGAATAAAAATTGAAGGAAATGGAAATGTGGGTATTAACACCACCACACCGCTTGCAGTACTCCATGTTCAAGACAAAAGCGTATTGTTTACGGGACCCAACAATTTTTTTGGTATTTCAGTAAACCCCACGCCCGTTAGTGGGAAAGGCACTCGGACATTTTGGTATGCCGACAAGGGGGCTTTCAGAACTGGTGGGGTTTACAATAATAATATTTTTGGATTTCCAGATCCTGACACGACCAATTATCATAATTGGGATAAGGATAGTATTGGCGTATTTTCTTTCGGTGCTGGATTTAATACGAAAGCAAAGGGCGATTTTTCAGTAGCAATTGGCGAAAGATCTTATGCGATTGGTCATGGTTCGGTAGCGCTCGGTACTGGCAATGTTGCGAGGGGAGATTACTCAATAAGTTTTGGAAATAACACGCTGGCAGCAGGAGAAGGCTCCACAGCATTAGGATATTACGCCAATGCTTCGGGATTGTATTCGCTTGCTTCGGGTGAATTTGCCACGAGTTCTGGAACTAATTCAACCGCTATGGGGATTAATACTACTGCTTCTGGAAATGGCTCTCTGGCATTGGGTAAATTCACTACGGCTAGTGGGGCAAATTCGACCGCAATGGGACGAAACTCAAATACTAATTTACACTCAAACGCCTTTTGCTTGGCAGGAGTTGGAACAAATCAAACTACTTCCAATACAACCGATAATCAAATGATGATGCGGTTCGACAACTACACTTTCTATGTGGCAGGAACCAATAATTATGCTTACATCATTCCATCAAGCAATGGTTGGGCTTATACTTCTGATAGAAACAGAAAAGAAAATTTTGAAGAATTGAATGGAGAATCCGTTTTGAAAAAAATCGCTAAAATCCCTTTCTATTCATGGAATTTTAAAGAGAAGGAAGTTAAACAATATCGTCATTATGGCATCATGGCTCAGGATTTCCATGACAATTTTGGTAAAGATAACTTAGGCATAATAGGCAATGATACCACCGTAAGTGCCTTAGATTTGCTTGGTGTCGCATATTCTGGAATAAAAGCCCTTGAAAAACGGACGGAGGTTTTGAAAACTCAGAATAATGAATTAAGAGTGATGAATGAAAAATTGGAAGCACAAAACCAAAGCCAATTGAAACAATTTAGTGAAGAAATTGCTGAGTTGAAAGCCATTATTCAACCCAAAAGAAAGAAGTATGCTTTAAAAAAAGATCGTCCTGCGAGAAAAGAAGAGCTTTTTACTTTGAAATAAAAATGGAAGAAATCAGTAATTTCTTATTGATGGTAATGATATTCACTTTGTCTTCTTGTGCCACATTATTCAATCCTTGTTATACCAAAATTTGGGTATCAGGAAGTCCAAATGATGCCACAATTCTTTATAATGGCGTATATCAAGGGCAAGGAAAAGCATTCATAAAAGTACAAAAATCTGCCTTAGCATTCGGCGATGCAACTATTTTGGTAAAGCGAGATGGTTTTGAGAATTTTAATGTTCCACTAAAACTTAAAAATCAGGCTGAATTCTATTTTATTGATGTGGCTTGTGGTGTAATTCCACTATTTATTGATTTGGCAACTGGCAAAATGAAAGGAGTTTCGCCAAGCAATATTTTGTTCAATTTAGAAAAATCACCTAACCATTTACCTTTAACAAACTTAGAAAAAAATTTGATAGGAAAGAGGGTGAAATTCTCTATTTTTATGAAAAACTATGAAGGAATTATCAATGAAACTTTACAAAAAAAA
>JANPGQ010000234.1:0-14508 GCA_031423975.1 Cytophagales bacterium
GTCTGTTTTTGGGCAAAAGTCGCTATCGAAACGAAGACAAAAAGCCCAATAAATAATAGAATTTTCTTCATAACTTTACTTATTTTATGGTTTAAGAATTTATGAGTAATTGTGAATAAAAATCAATGAATGTTAAAACTGGGCAATAAAATACTGCTCTGACATTTTTTATATATCTGATAATCAACATTTTACGATAAAATTTTAAATTAATTTACAAAACTAAACGCTATGCTTTTGTGAGAGTAGTTTTGATTTTTTGAAGGATGTCTTTGGATGTTCGATGTTAGTAATTTGATGCTCGATGTTTGTCATTGCCTAACATCGAATACCGAAAGCGGAACGCCGCCCGAACAAACATCGAAATGTACTGATAACTTTTACTTAGTTGAGTATTTATTTTATTTTTAGAAAAGGGTTAATAACCATATTTTATTTGGCTATCTGCCGAAATACATATTCGATTATACTACATAAAACAATACTACCAAATTAAAAATTAAGAAATTTTGCGTTTTACAATTTATTCTTTAAATCGTTCTATTATTTTTGCTATAAAATATAATTATTTAAAGAATAAATTTAACTCAGTAAAATTTACTAAAAATTCACTCGGAAAATACATGACTACAATAGAAGTGTTTGATAGTCAATAGCTTATGAGCATATTTACTTAACAATTTGATAATAAATACTTAATATTTGGTGAGTATATAGTTTTGTATTATTTTTAGTTTAGAAACAAAAAACTCATTGATTATGCCCACATTAGAACAACTTCGTTATCCCATCGGCACATTTCAGAAACCTGCCGAAATCACCCAAGAAACTTTAAACAATTGGATTGCTGATATTGAAGCATTGCCAGCACTCCTCCGCCAAGCCGTAGCAGGATTGACAGAAGAACAATTGCTAATTCCTTATAGACCAGAGGGTTGGACGGTTCGGCAGACGGTCAACCACGTGGCAGATTCACACGCCAATGCTTTTATCCGTTTCAAATTAGCCTTGACGGAGGATACACCCACGATAAAATCTTACGAAGAACAGCTTTGGGCGGAATTGGAAGATGGTAAAAATGCCCCAATAGAATGGTCGCTGACAATGTTGGAAGTGATGCACAAACGCTGGGTAATGCTCTTGAAATCAATGACCGCCGACCAATTTGAGCGTAAATTTATGCACCCCGAAACCAAGCATTTGAATGCTCTTCGCTCGGTTACGGGTATGTATTCGTGGCATGGTAAGCATCATACCGCACATATTACGAGCTTGCGGGAGCGGGAAGGGATTTGATACTGTAGCTCGAAGAGTGCTTTTATCCGTGGTCAGTGTCGCACTGACCAACTGGCGACAGCAAAAACCCGAATATAAAATTTGAACAAATATGAGCGACCAAAACACATCACAACACGGAATCCGTAATTCAAAAATGTTTTTGAATGAGGTGTACTTCTGGACGGCAACAGTAGTAGGCTGGAAACGATTACTTGCCCAAAATAAATACAAACAAGTGATTATTGACAGTTTGAAATATCTTGTTGAAAAGCAAAAAATGTAGTTTACGGATTTGTCATTATGCGGAATGCCGCCCAGCCAAATCATATTCACATACTATGGGAATTGAAAGAGTTGAATGGTAAAGAAAGACCTCATTCAAGTTTTTTGAAGTTCACTGCCCATAAATTTTTAAAGGATTTACAAGCTAATCATCCAGCAGTTTTATCTGTATTTGAAGTCAATTCAAAAGAGAGAGACCATCAATTTTGGCAAAGAGACCCTTTGGCAGTTGAGATGTATAATCGTATGATTTTTCAGCAAAAGTTAGAATATGTACATTTGAATCCTTTGCACGCAAGATGGAATTTAGCCGATAGACCAGAGAACTATTATTGGTCATCGGCAAGATTTTATGAAACGGGTATTGATGATTTTGGTTTCTTAACACATTATATGGATAGATTTTGAAAAACATAAGCCATGATTTTATTTAAACAATTGATAATCAAATATTTACTGTTCGGATTTTTGCTGTCGCAAGTTGGTCAGTGGGACACTGACCACGGATGTAAAAAAACCGACTTCACTTTCCGAAAGTTCTTTTTACTTTCGGAAAGTTTAATTCTCGAAAAGAACTTCTCGAAAGTAAAAAGAACTTTCGAGAAGTTTAAACATTATGCCATCGTCAAAACATTCTCTTTCTTTATTTCAAAAATCACAAAAAATGTGGTGGCAATAAAGGAAATTATCAGGTATGAAACCATTGCCATTGTTCCCCAAGCGTACTGAGCGTTTATGCCAAACCAATCGCCCAGATGATAGATTAGGGCTAAACCGAGGGTTAATCTGAGGGCTTCCCAAGCCATAGCAAAGGGGTTTCTGTCCATCAGTTCGGTATAACTAAAAATGGTCAGATATATGAATGCTCCGTAAAAAAAGATGTTGGGGCTGCCTATTTTGGCAATATTTCCGAAAAAATAGGTCAATAAAAGTAAGGTTGCAAAAGTCTGAATCCATGCCCAAATAGTCATCAATTGTGAGCTTTGAGGGTTATATCTTTCAAAATTATAAGGGTCGTCAATCTTCACATCGGGGAATTTTTCGGCTACGTCGGCGGGTCTCCAACCCGTAGGCATAAACCAAATTCTGAGTTTATCTTTCCAACTTTGGGCATAATAAGCATCCTTCATCATAAACCAAAAATGTTGAAAATTTATCTTAATCGGATTCCAAGTTCGGGCGGGGCGAGTGATGCCATATACGGGCGGAACACTCACTAATTCTTCCTGAAAAGTACCAAATAGTTTATCCCAAAAAATGAAAATTTGTCCATGATTTTTATCTCGATATTCCAAATTAATGGCATGATGCACCCGATGATGCGAGGGCGTAACGATGATTTTTTCCAAGAAACCCATCCTGTTGATATACACGGTATGATACCAAAGTTGGGCAAATAAGTGAAGTGGAGCTATAATGGCAATTGTTTTGGGGTCAACGCCAAATAAGGCGGCAGGTAATAAAAAGATGGTAAACAAACTTACAAATGAGGAAATGCTCTGGCGTAAAGCACAGGCAAGATTGAATTCCTCTGAACTATGATGAATGGCGTGTTTATTCCAAAAGAAATTAATTTCGTGCGACATTCGGTGAATCCAATAACCTGCCAAATCTAAGGCAATAAAAGCAATTATAGCCGAAATGACGGTTGATTCAATTTTGAAAATTGCCCAATGGTCGTACATCCATTTATAGGAAAGTATCGAGAAGCTCAATTGAAGGACATCTTTCACGCCATTTGTACTGCCCGAAGACAAACTCGAAAGCATATCCATTGATTTGAAACTGTCTTTTTTGACAATCCAGCCATACAATTTTTCAATCAATACCAACACCAAAAACGCAGGTGTGGCAATCACTAATATTTTTCCGTAAGTTTCCATGATGAATTGTGGTATGCAAGCATAATAATTTACCCAAATTTAATAAAAAACATAAAGAAGACCATAAAAATTCTTAGATGATTAATATTTGGTAGTATTTTTTTATTTAACTATTTGCCATACACATCACTAACTGAATAGAATAAACAAATAACAAAACTATCATTATGACAAAATTAATCTCTCTTATCGCAATTTACTTTTTAATTGGTTCGTGTAATCAAAACTCAAAATCAATAAAAAATGAAACAACCAAGTTAAATATTGATGGATTAAAGTCCTCTCCTTCCAATTTCAAATTACTTTTAGAAAACCAATACGTGAGAGTCCTTGAATATACGCTAAAACCTGGCGAAAAAGATACGCCACATACGCACCCTGCCAAATCATCATACATTGTTTCGGGTGGAGAAATAAAAGTATATCTTGAAAACGGAGAAACACTACTTTTTGATGAAAAAGCTGGCACTGCCGATTGGGGGGAATACGTAGGTAAACACTCTGTTGAAAATATTGGCAACACAACCGTAATAATCGTATTGACAGAAATTAAGTCATTGGAATAAACTTTGCTACTTTCCCAGTATTTTCTTTATTTTTATAAAAAAATGAAATTTTAAAATGAAAAATAAAAAAACAACCCTCTTATTTATCGCACTGATAAATATATTTTCTTTTCCACTTTTGGCACAAAAGAAAAAAGCCAAAATTGAGCCTGTAAATACAGTTGTGCCTTCGTATGAAAAATACATTGATGATAATAATGATGCACATTTAAAAGAATTTATTGAGTTGGTTTCAATACCAAGTATTTCGTCAATACCCGCTCATAAACCCGATGTGGCAAAAGCGGCAGATTGGATAGTAAATAAACTAAAATCCATAGGCATACCCACTGCCCAAGTAATACAAACTGGTGGGCAACCTGCCGTATTTGGGAGTTCGGACAAAGCACCAGGCAAACCAACCGTGCTTATTTACGCCCATTATGATGTGCAACCCGTAAAAGAAAGCGAGTGGGTGATACCGCCTTTTGCACCCATAATAAAAGACGGTAAAATATTTGGTCGTGGTGCAAGCGATGATAAATCTGGTGTGATGATAAGCATTTGGGCGGTTGAGGCAATGCTAAAAACCAATGGTACGCTACCCGTAAACGTAAAATTTGTATTTGAAGGTGAAGAAGAATCGGGCAGTCCCAATTTTAGAAGTTTTACAGAAGCCAACAAAGAACTTCTAAAAGCAGACTTTGCCGTAAATGCCGATGGCGGTCAGTATGGCGAAAATACACCCGAAATATTAATGAGCCTTAGAGGTACGGCTACGATGGAGTTTAACATAAAAACAGCCGATACCGATGGACATTCAGGGCAATTTGGAGGCAAAACGCCCAATTCGGCAGTAATTATGTCGCAAGTTATTTCTTCGTTTTTTACCAAAGAAGGAAACGTAGCCGTGGAAGGATTTTATGATAAAGTAATACCAGCCACTGCCCAAGAAAAAGAAATGATGAAAAAAGTGCCTTACAATAAAGCCGATGACATGAAAATTTTAGGTACAACAGCCGAAGCTGGCGATACTACTTTTTCATCGTTGGAGCGAATTTGGTACCGCCCCACATTGGAGATTATTGGACTACAAAGTGGCTACACAGCACCAGAAGGACATTCCAACATCATTCCAGGCAATGCTATGGCAAGGATTACTTGTCGTTTGGTAAACAATCAAAATCCAACCGAAATACAAGATTTTATAGTAAAACATATCAACAAAACCCTGCCTGCGGGTGCTACGGCTACCTATAAATTTACCAGAGGCAAAAGTGGTGCAAGCCCAATGAAGTTTCCTTCTGACACAAAGGAATATAAATATGTGGCTGATGTTTTACAGAAAATATACGGAAAACAACCCATTCAAATGGGAACAGGTGGTAGCATTGGTTCGTTGCTTTCCATCAAAGAAATTTTGGGCATATACACCTATTCATTAGGCATGGAACTTCCCGACGAAAAATGGCACAGTGCCAATGAGTTTTTTAGGTTATCAAGCATCCGAAAAGGACAATTGATTTACTGCAACTATTTTCAACATTTGGCGGACGAAGAGGGGAAATTAAAAAAGTAGAAGTTACCTCCTCAGTATTTATTTTTATAGACTATGAAATAACTTATTAGAATTAAAGTTTTAGGCTCAACTTCCAATAATTTATGTCATAGTCTATAAAAAAGATATTATTTTCAAAACCTTCATTAGGAGTAAAATGAGATGGTATATCCTGAAATCTCATTACTTTTTCCCCAAAGAATTTATCCAAGCCGCAATCTTCTTGACATCGCCTTTTGGCAAGTGCGACATTGGTGCCATTGGCGTAGCGAATTCGGGCCAATTTTCGGGTTTGGGTTCGTAAATCAAGGCTTCGATTTGTTCGTTGGTATAATTACGTTTCGCTACTTCCTTGTACGATGGTCCAACGGCTCTTTCGTTCACTTTATGACACGCCAAACAAGTGCTTTTGGTTAATAACTTAGTGGCTTCGGCATCGGTCATAATTACCGTTTTTGCATTTGCTTTCCCTTTGGTTGCGGCGGCTACTCCTGCTGTGGTAGGCATCGCTTCTTTCATCTGATTGTCGGGTGTATTGGCGTTTGCACCAGCATCCACACGCTCTCTTTCTTCACGAGTTTTTGGGGTTACCAAAGCAATATTTGCCTTTTCACCTTGTGGAATCGAGTTTAAGGTATAGTATGCCGACCCGTGCAGTAAAGCCAAATTTTCATTGGCAGAACGTACACCTTCGGGCTTGATGTCATGAATATATCCTTCACGCAAACCATCCACTACAATTCTTACTTTCAATCCGTCTACCGATGTTTTCGCTCCACGCACGGCATTATCTTTACGATTCACGATGGGACTTCCGTAAACTGGATGATATTTGTAAACGTAGCTCGAAACATCATAATTGTTTACATTTTCTGCCGTTTTTTTATCAACTGGCAAAGTGTATTCAATCTCAAAACCATCGGGCATGGCTCGCACGGCTTTCATTTCAAAGGGTATTCTCCCTGTAAAAACCAAACGTTCTAAACCGAAGTCCTCCTTGCCCACCGAACCCCAACCACGGTTTGTTCCGCCTACATACATGGCATCATCACTGCCCCAAGCCATACGCAACACGCCCGAACGGAAGCCACTTTTAAAGTCAAAAGATGCTCCCTGATACTTTCCATTTACTTTTTCCAAAAATACCCTGGCAATTTTCGACATTCCTTGGTCGCCCACAAAAACTTGTCCCGCAAAAGGTCCGAAATTCCCTTTGGTATCGTCCGTGATAATTTCAGAAGTAGAAACGCCCAAAACACCATGCGGCAACCACACCGCTGGAGCTTTGATACCCATGTTGGGATAAGTGGTTTTGCCCATTTCATAAATGGTAGTCATGGGTTCATTTTTGATATATTCGGGTTTTACTTTGGGGTCGTCTCGTGGGTCAATTTTAGCAAAAATCATTTCTTTACGCATTTTTACGGGCGATTCTGGACGGTCTGCCCAAGCCAAAGAAGCAGGATGCCCCATGAAATCGCCTTTTTCAACGTGCGAAATAAAACCTGAACCCATCCAGTCGCCTTGATTATCGCCATAAAAAAACTCACCATCAATCATCCCAATTCCACATGGTGAACGCATTCCTGCGGCAAAAGGAGTCAATTTTCCATCTTCCGAAATCTTCATTGTCCAACCCCTCCACGGCACGAACGATTTTCCAGCCCACCAATCTGAATTTCCAAAACCTACATTACCCGTAACATAAAATGAACCATCGGGTCCAATTTTAGGACCAAAAGTATATTCGTGGTAATGTCCAGAAATGGGTATGGCACAAACGGTTTCGTAGCGGTCGGCTTTACCATCGCTATTTTTATCTATCAATTTGGTCAATTCGCCTCTTTGAGCGCAATACAAATTGCCGTCTTTGTAAGCCAATCCCAAAATTTCGTGCAAACCCGAAGCAAACTTGCGGAAATTAGGCGTATTAGAATAAATATTTTCTACGATATAAACATCTCCTCGGCGGGTTGAAATCGCCATATCGCCATTGGGCATTTTTGCAATGCCGCCCACTTCCAGCACAATGCCTTCGGGCATTGGGACTTTGATGATTTTATAATAATCGTTTTCAGTAAGCTCGCTCTTTTGAGTGAAGGCTAAGTTAGTGATGCACATTAATAATATGCAGGTATTTATGAATGATTT
The DNA here is from genome assembly GCA_031423975.1 of Cytophagales bacterium. Classification (GTDB taxonomy): domain Bacteria; phylum Bacteroidota; class Bacteroidia; order Cytophagales; family Spirosomataceae; genus Arcicella. Next base: position 7,698 of record JANPGQ010000234.1, read on the forward strand.
CATGTTGTTTCGATGTTCGGTTTTAAATTTCTGTCCCGTGGTCAGTGTTTATCGGGGACGCATAGTCTGACCAATTGGCGAAAGCAAGTTTTATACTTTTTTGTTCAACATATTTATATGATATTCAGCAATTTTCATTGTGTTTTGCTGTCGCCAATTGGTCAGTGGGGACACTGACCACGGGACAAACATCAAACATCGAAATACCTACCACAAAACCGAATACTGCAATTTATCCTTTACGGGGACTAACAGCATGGTATTATCTCCTGATTTTTCAATAGTTGGCACAACGCCATCCATCAATTTGATGTAATAACTTTTGCCATCTACCTCATACAAATCTTCGCTTAATTTATTGATGCTTGAACCCACCGCCAAACGACACATTATTGTTTTGCTGGCATCGGCATTTTTTACATTCAAGGAACGGGTAAAATATTTACCGTCCGTAATTCTGATTTGGTCTTCTACTTCCGAACCGTAAATTTGATAACGAAAAGTAGGCAGATTGTCGGCATTCAAATCATATCCCAAAGCACGATAGTTAGCATTATTGGCTGGAACGTCAGCAACTGAATTTTTTGAATCATTCATGACAAAAAGTGGAGAGTCATTCATCGTCAAAACTGCCCCTCTTGGACGGGACGAACCATCGCCCCGATTATCCCACATGGGCGAAGTGTCCAAGAAGTCTCCTTTCCAAATTTGAGCTATTGCGCCATTATCCAAATCGTAGGTATAATGCAATTTATCAGGATTGCCCACATTGACGGCGTGCGTGATTCGTTTACCTCTTTTCCCATTTTTATAAACATCCGAAAATGAACGTAACATGGTTGGTTCGTTGGCATCCAACAAAATAGGGTCAGACGGAGGAGCTGATAACATCGACCCTAAACCGTGATAGGCAACACTTCTAAAATTAGGGCCTTGCACAAACATTCCTAATACTGGTGTAAGCCAATTATCTGTTTTATAGACCGTTATCTCTACCGAAGCATCCCCAGCGGGCAAATCCATATTGGCAGTACGTTGGTCGCTGGCAGATGTCCAAGCATCAGAGAGGAGTTCTTTACCATTAATTTTCACGTAAGATTTCCCCCCAGCTTGAAAAATGAATTTGTGGTTTCCTGCTTGTGGAACTTTCAAGGTAGCATTAAAAATTTGGGCAAAATCATTTTCCTGTTTGCTAACATCCCAAGTCAATTTTTGAATTGAGCCTGCTGCATCTGGCTTTTTATTGAGAAAATCGGATGGTTCTTTAAACTGTCCGTAAAAAACTTTGTAAGAAACATTCATCATTTCGGCAGGTTTTCCTCCAAAATTAGAAATTACAAAATTTCTGAAAGCAACAGCCCCATGATCGCCTTGAATCATAAAAGGTCCAGTGGCAGCTTCTTTCTCATCAATTGGCCCGCCTGTTGGTCCTGTCAATTCTACATTTTCCTGAACTGTTACGCCATTCATTTTGATGTATAATACCTTGGCATTAGTTGTTTTAACTCCTTTTGCATCAAAACGAGGGGCTTGAAACGAAATATCTATATGTTGCCAAAGCCCAGGTGCAAGGCAAGCATTTAGGCGTGGAGCGTGTCCTTCCCAAAGAATTTCCTTCCCATTTTCATATCGGCGGCGTTTATAAATTCCTCCACAGTCGCCCGTGTTAGGATTTTTTACGCCCCAACTATCCAAAAGTTGTACTTCATAACGCCCCATCAGATAAAAGCCTGAGTTGGAATGATTTGCCATCATAAAGTCGAAAGAGACATCAACATCACCATATTCGGCAACAGACTGTAAATTTGCCCGATTTTGAGGGTCAGGAATGTTAGATAAAACCCCTTTTCCTGCGGAGCGGGTCATAGCTTCGTGTTTTTCTAAGTCTGCTACCACATCACCTGCAATCTGCCAATTGGTTTTGTCGCTCGGTTTCCAGAAAGACATATCGTCTAAGGGGATTTTCTGTTGAGCATCCGCCAGCAAAGGACTTATAAGCAACAACAACATCAATAATTGTTTCATTTTTAGGGATTTAGATAAATATTGGGTGAATGATTAATAAGAAGATTGTTTTTAAAATTCTATATTCCAAGCAATCTACAAATTTACACAATGATAAAATATTGCATATCTCTTTTTGTATCTATATCTTGTATAATTGTTTCAAGACAGTCTCAGGAAATTAAGATTATGAAAAATAAACCATTTATTGCCCCCAATGCCTCGGTGATGGGAAATGTAACTTTTGGAGAAGATGTTTCAGTATGGTACGGAGCCGTGATTCGGGCAGACGTAGAAGCCATCATCATTGGCGACCGTTCCAATATTCAAGACACCGCCGTCCTCCACGCAGACCCAGGCGACCCAACCATTATCGGCAATGACGTAACTGTTGGACACGGAGCAATTGTACACGGGGCAATCGTGGGTGATGGCTCGCTGATAGGTATGCGTGCAACAGTTTTGAACAAGGCAGTCATCGGTAAAAATTGCATCATCGGGGCTGGTGCCTTAGTAACGGAAGGAATGCAAATTCCAGATAATTCTTTGGTAGTAGGGATTCCCGCCAAAGTAGTTCGGCAGATTTCAGAACAACAAGCAATAGGCTTGAAAATGAGTGCCTTGCATTATGTACAAATGGCGGAAAGGCATGAGGCAGGGGAGTTTGGATTGATGTGAATTAGGGGGTTAGAGAATTTATAAGTCAAAAAGAGTAAAAAAAAGTACATTTTATCTTTTATAATATTATGTTTGGTATTTTTTTTGCAAATTACACAAGCATATTTTAGACATTAAACCATAACATATTGGTTGATAAACGTAAAATTCCAAAATCATTAAAATACCATGTACCAGCAGTTTACAGACAAAGAAATCGCTCCGTTGGCTTCAATTGAAGAATGGGAAGATGAAGTATTGACCAGGTATCCAGAACCAAAAACTAAGGTTAAGGAGGATTACAGAAATTATGTGGATTCCGAAAAAGTAGATACCGTCCGAGAATTTTATCGACTAAATCATACTTATCAGACCTACGATTTTGTCAAAGAAAAAAGAGCTAATTGGCTCAAATTTGATAAAAAAGAAATGGGACTTTGGGATGCCGTGGCTTTCTTGAATACCCTCGTGGACGATTCTGACCCCGATACCAGTTTGGACCAGATGCAACATTTATTGCAAACTTCTGAAGCCATTCGTGCTGATGGGCATCCAGATTGGTTTGTATTGACAGGTTTTATTCATGACATGGGCAAGGTGCTTTGTCTTTTTGGCGAGCCTCAATGGGCAGTGGTGGGTGATACTTTCCCAACGGGCTGTAAACATTCTGATAAAATTGTATATCCAGAATATTTTGAAGCTAACCCTGATGGAAAAGACGAGCGTTATAACACAAAATACGGGGTTTATTCGCCTAATTGTGGCTTAGAAAATGTTCAAATGACGTGGGGACATGATGAATATTTGTATCAAATGACCAAAAACTATTTGCCCGAACCAGCACTTTACATGATTCGCTATCATTCATTTTATTCGCAACATCGTGAAAATGCTTATGACCATTTGATGACCCCGCACGACCATGAAATGTTTAAATGGGTAGATAAATTTAACCCTTACGATTTATATTCAAAAGTGCCAGTACCCCCAGATGCCAAGGCTCTGAAACCTTATTACGAGGATTTGGTGGCAAAATATTTACCTGATACTTTTAAATTTTAAATGAGAAAAGAGAAGTCTCAAATTGGGGCTTCTCTTTTCTCATTTAGCTATTTTGCAAACCCAATTTTACGTAGTATCGGTGAAATAACCGACATTTTTTAATGCTAATTTACTGTATTTTAAGCAACTATTACATAGCGAGTGTCGTCCAACCGATAGCTGACAGCCAATTGCCGATAGCTACTTATTTTATATCAAAACTCCCCTCTCCTATTTTAAACCCTTCTGAATACAATTCGATTTTGTAATGTCCCTCACGATACTGAATGGCTGAACCTCTGCCGTAAACAATTTCTACGCCTTGTCCGTTGTTTTGGAACTGAATATCAGTTTTGGCAGTATAAGTTGATTCTTTGCCAAACATATCAAAATTACCTGACCCCACGCCCGAATCGTACAAAACTGCTCCGTCTGGGTCAAGCACTCGCATGAAGATGGTTTTTACGTCTTGTTTGGCAATTGGGTTGGGTTGTAACTGAAAAATTACTTTAATTTTATCCACTTTTGAAGCACGATATACACCGCCATCACGCTCTTTATTTTTATCAGAAAGTGCCAAGGCTTGTACAAATTGTGCCTGCAAAGCCGATGCACGAGTAACTTTGGCGGTTAATTCACGGTTGCGGCGGTAGGCATCATCCACTGAATCTGCCAATTGTTGCTTGGAAGTTTTCAAGCCCATATTTTCATTCGTGAGCGTACCATTTTGCGAGAATAAGTCTTTATTTTTAGCCACTAATTCTACATTTTCCTTTTTCAACTGACCCAACTCTGCATCCTTGGCAGCTAATAATGTTACAAAATCAGCAATCTTAACATCATATTGTTGTTTTGAAAAAGAATTTACCTTTTTCAACTGAATTTTATCTGATTCTAATTGTCTTTTTGCCGCTTCCAAAGACTCTACATTTCCGCCTAACACCTTTATTTGAGCAATTTTAGCATCTAATTGTGAACCAATTGAATCCAAACGAACCCTTGCCGAAGCCAATTCCTCAACCTTCTGATTAATTACTTCGGTTTGATTTTTAATGGCTGTTTTAGAGTCAAATAATAAGTACCCCAATATGCCCGAAGTAATTGCTAAAATCGCTACTAATACTTTCCAAATGCCGTTACGCTGCGTTGATTCTTCCATAATAATCTGATAATTTTTGGGATTAATTGTAAATATTTGTGAGTCAGTGATACATTTTTAAACTAATTTCTAATTTTTAATGTCTCGAATTTAGCGAATCTCAACGGATTATAGAAATTTTAAACTGTTTTTTATGACAGAGCGTTGATAATCGTATAGCTTTGTAGAGTTGGTTTGTAGTTATTGGTTATTAGTTATCAGAAAAAATAAATCAGGTTCTGATTCTCTTCAATAACACAAAATACCCCTTACACTCATCATTTATCATTCATAACTCATCATTATTATTATGCCCCAATACGACTTCTTAGTGATTGGTTCTGGAATTGCAGGACTTTCATATACTGCCAAAATTGCTTCTCATTTTGAAGCACTCGGCAAAGACATAAAAATCGCCATCATTACCAAAACAGTTGCCGAAGAAAGCAATACTAAATACGCACAGGGCGGCATTGCTACGGTTTGGAAAGAGGAGGATTCTTTTGAGAAACACATTGATGATACGATGGTAGCGGGTGATTTTTTGTCCGACAGAAAAGCGGTTGAAATAGTAGTACGAGAAGCCCCCGAACGTTTAAAAGAGTTGATTTCTTACGGAACAAAGTTCGACAAAAAATCGGATGGAACTTACGATTTGGTGAAAGAAGGTGGACACTCCGACCAACGGATTTTGCACCATAAAGACTCAACGGGAAACGAAATTGAAAGAGCTTTGTTGGAAACCGTAAAAGCCCATAAATCAGTAGATTTCTTTACGCATTATTTTGCCGTGGATTTAATTACACAGCATCATTTGGGCGAAAAAGTTACGAAAGACACCCCTCATAAAAAGTGCTTTGGGGCGTATGTTTTCAATACTTTAACGGGCGAAACCGAAACTTTTTTAGCCAAAACTACACTCTTGGCTACGGGCGGCATCGGGCAGGTATATCAAAGCACCACCAATCCCACAATTGCCACGGGCGACGGTATTGCGATGGCGTATCGGGCAAAGGCTTTTGTGGAGGGAATGGAATTTATTCAGTTTCATCCAACGTCTTTGTATCAACCTGGCAAAAAACCCTCATTCCTGATTTCAGAAGCCGTGCGTGGACATGGGGGCATCTTGAAAAATATTGATGAAACCACTTTCATGGAACGTTATGACCCACGTTTGTCGCTCGCCCCACGTGATATTGTGGCTCGTGCCATTGACTCTGAAATGAAGAAAAATGGAGTGGACCATGTTTATTTAGACACTCGTCATTTAGAAGCCGAAGATTTCAAACATCACTTCCCGATGATTTACGATTATTGTAAAGATAATCTCGGTTTGGACATCACGGGTAAGGATATGATACCCGTTGTACCCGCCCAACATTACCTGTGTGGGGGCATAAAAGTGAATGAATTTTCGCAGACTAACATTGAACATTTATTTGCCGCTGGCGAATGTTCGGCTACGGGTTTACACGGAGCTAACCGCCTGGCTTCCAATTCTTTGTTAGAAGCAATTGTCTATGCTCATCGTGCTTTTTTGAAATCCATTGAAACCTTTGAAGAGAACGAATTACCTACTAATATTCCTGATTGGAATGATGATGGAACAACGCATCCCGAAGAATTAATTTTGGTAACGGAAATGGCTCGTGAATTGGAGTCAATTATGAGTAATTATGTAGGAATTGTGCGGACAGACCGACGTTTGAAACGAGCGTATGACCGTTTGGAATTGATTTTTATCGAACATGAAGAACTCTATCGTCAATCAAAAATTTCGGTTCAAGTTTCTGAATTACGAAATATGATAAACGTTGCGTATTTGGTGATAAAACACGCCATCGCCCAAAAGGAAAATAGAGGATTACATTATAATTTGGATAATATTCGGTAGGTATTTGGGATTTTCGATTTGGTACGGGGTGCGTAACCTTGCGGATTTTTATTCCCTACAAAAATCCGCAAGGTTAC
>JANPGQ010000235.1:0-9090 GCA_031423975.1 Cytophagales bacterium
GGAAATAACCCAGAAAAGGGCGAAGTCTTTCAGGCAGTAGTACCGGCAGGAGCATGGTTTGGGTCGAAGCCTGCCGAAGCTAATAGCTATTCTTTTGTAGGCTGTACCGTTGCCCCAGGCTTTGATTTTGAGGATTTTGAAATGAAAAGTAGGACAGAATTATTGGCGATGTTTCCACAATATGAGGAGGTTGTGGAGATGCTTACGTATTGAGAGTTTATGAGTGAAAAGTTTATGAGTAAAAAAAGGTCTAAATCATTAAGATTCAGACCTTTTTGGATTAACAATTTCCGATAGAACCGTTCACCTTTAACCGTGTGCCGTTTACCGATTACTTACTCGCCAACACCTGCGTTGTTACTATTTTACTTCCTGCAATGTAATCTTTGGCAAATATTTTATAATTGTCAAAAATCTCTCTGGTTGCTATTCTGAGGGCTTTTTCGTCTATTTTATGTGTTTCTTTTTGTGCGATACCTGCGGCATATCCCATCCAAATTGGGCGGTTTGAATCGTTTTCTACAAACTGCAAAAGTAACGTTCCTTTTCTCAATTTTACTCTACGGAGTTCTTCGTTCATGCTCTCCTTGCCCAAGCCTCTAAACGAGCGTTGAAGTACCGACAGATTTACGTCACTTGGAAAAAGGGCGTAAAAAACAATGAGGTTGGGACGTTCCTTAGAGTCTTGATAACCCCGAAGTTTCATCTGATTACCAATTTCATCAATGATGGCTTGAAATTGATAGGTGGTATCAATGGCATTGAACTGTTTTTCAACCGTTGTAAATGACTGATAATTTGGCTTGAAGACCTCATCTTCAATTTCACGATGACAGGCAGTGCCTATCTGGAAACCATTACGGTTGCAAGATGTTAATACAACACACGAAAGAGCAAAGAATAAATAGATTTTGTTCATAACCTGAATTAATTTTGTTGAAATGAAATCGTAACGTACTGATATACAGAATGGTTGCTTCGCTTCAAAAAATATTGAATTTAAAGCTAAGATTTTTGTTTGTATGTTAAGGATTGTTTTGGGAAAACAGTTTATGATAAAAATAAACTGGTCAATAATCTTATGGTTTGAGTGGCAAATAGCTTATAATCAAATAATTACTTTCTTCGGAATGGTAAAAACTGTTCACTAATAAAGATAATGAAAAATAAAATTCGTATAGATGTGGTTTCGGATGTAGTATGCCCTTGGTGTTACATTGGCAAGCGTCGGCTTGAAAAGGGAATTGAAGATACACAATATTCTGATAATGTGCAAGTTATATATCATCCTTTTCAATTAGACCCTTCTGTACCATTGGAAGGAACAGATTTTCAAACTTATATGGAAAACCGTTTTGGGGCAGGTTTTGTTTCAAAATTTCAACAAGTCGAACAAGCGGCACAGGGCGAGGGCTTAGATTTTGATTTTGAAAAATTACCCAAAGCTATCAATACTTTCACCCTTCACCGCATACTTACGGTAGCAGAGCAAGATGGGATTCAATCTGCCGTAAAAGAAGCCTTTATGAAAGCGTATTTTGTTGATAGACAAGACCTTACGCAAGAAAGTATTTTAATTGATTTGATGAAATCAATGGGTTGGTCAGCCGAAAAAACCAAACAAATTCTTCATTCTGATATTGCTGCCGAAGAAGTGAAAGAAGAAATGAATTATTACCGACAATTGGGCGTAACGGGTGTACCATTCTTTATTTTCAATCAAAAATATGCCGTTTCAGGAGCTCAACCTGCGGAGGTTTTTGCAGAGATTATTGAAAAAGTGGCAAAGGAATTGAATATTGAGCCTGTGATGGGGGAAGTTTGTGATATAGATGGTAGGAATTGTTAATGCAAAAAATAGAATAAAGTTCAAAAGAAAAAGGTTTCAAAATGAAAATTCTGAAACCCTTTTCTTTATCTAAAATTGTTCATTATCAATTAATTCAAACCCCCTTCCATTTAATAGCACAGCCCACCGATTTGGTCATGTTCACAACCACAGGTTTGCCAGCTAATAAATTATTCACGGCATCTTCGATATAGCGTTTTGTTACCCCATTGGCATCTTGCGTATTATCATCAATTCCACCTATGTATTGCATAATAAATTTATCACCTTCACGCTTTACTACGTAAGCAGATGGCGTGCGGGCAGCTCCAAAGGCACGAGCAACATTTTGCGTTTCATCTTGTAGATATTCAAAAGTATAACCTTTTGATTTTGCCACGGCTTGCATATTCTCGAAAGTATCTTCTTCATAAGCAGCAGGGTCGTTTGGGTTTATTGCCAAAACTGGATAACCCTGCGAAGCATATTTTCTATCCAAAGCCATCACCCGACTTTCATAAGCCTTTGAAAATGGGCAGTGGTTACACGTAAAAACGATGATATACCCCTTTGCTGAACGGTTTTCAGCCATTGAAGTAATACCACCCGACGTACTTTTCAACTTAAAATCTGCCACCACATCACCAATCGCATAGCCCTTATCTGCAACGGGCGAGGGTTCGTTTTTAAAAGCAAATATTACTGCCAATCCTATCAGAAATATCCCAATGGAACTTAAAACGTATATTTTTTTCATGATTTTTTTCATTTTAATATTTGGTAATTTATTGTCATTCAGACGTTTAATTTTTAAAAAGTAACATTATGGCTATTGGATATTGGCTTTCAGCAAATAGCTTTTGGATTTTAATGAAAATATACGCTAAAATTTTTGAAAGCTGATTGCCAAAAGCCGATTGCTATTTAATTATTTCCCCCCACAGGAGTCATTTCTTTGAGTTCTTCTATAAACTTATCCAAATTGGCTTGTCCCTCAAAAAATATTCTTTTTCGCATGGTCAAATTCAAAATTAAAGTAGCAGGAATCGTGCCTGACCATTCTTTATCGACATCATCAATCCAAGCGTTATAATCAGGTTCATCCAACAAAACTACTTCCGAATGAATATCATTTTTTGCCACAAACGGAACCACCTTTTCTTTAATATCCTTCGGAAAATCCATACTTACCATCACAAAACGAATTTTCTTAATTGAATATTCTCTACTCAGTTTTTCAAAATTAGGTAATTCCTCTACGCAAGGCTTGCACCATGTTGCCCAAAAATGCACTACCAGCGTAGTATCTGATACATGACTCATCATTTTTCGCAAATCTTCAAACTTAATAATTTTCACTTTTTCAGACTGTCCAAAGCCCTGACATACAGACAGATATAGTCCGAAGAACAGTATTTTTAGCGTTCGATTTAAAAGCATCTTGATTCGTTTTTAGATTATTCTTAGGAACGTGAGATAATTTTAAGGGGTATTTTGAATTACTATTATTGATAACGTCCTATTTTACAGTATGTTATAAACAACAAAGTAAAACAAAAAATTCACAAAAACAGGAAAGAAATTAGTGTTTTGTTTTCAGATTTAAAAACAAAAGCCGTACCTTTGCAACCCAAATTAAAATTAAATCATAAAATAATGTACGCAATCGTAGAAATCGCTGGTCAGCAATTTAAAGTTGAGAAAGACCGTTTCCTCTATACGCACCGTTTGGCGGAAGAGGTAGGCGCTGCACTGGTTTTCGATAAGGTTCTTCTTGTCGATAATGACGGAGACATCCAAGTTGGTCTTCCCACAGTAACAGGCGCATCAGTATCAGGTAAAATTTTGGCTCACGTTCGTGGGGAAAAGGTACTTGTTTTCAAAAAGAAACGTCGTAAAGGCTATCAAAAACAAAACGGTCACCGTCAAAATTTCACAAAAGTATTAGTAGAAGGAATCACATTTTAAGGCACACGGTAAAGGGTGAACGGTGAACGGTAGAAGGAAATATTCCTCTTAAACCAATCACCAAAATCTAATCACCAATCACTGTAAACCAATAAACTCATTCAAGAGAAATGGCACACAAAAAAGGTGCGGGTAGTTCAAAAAACGGCCGTGAGTCACATAGTAAACGCTTAGGCGTTAAAATTTTCGGAGGTCAGCCAGCTATTGCAGGTAACATTATCATCCGTCAAAGAGGTACAGCCCACAATGCAGGCGTTAACGTAGGTATCGGTAAAGACCATACTTTGTTCGCTTTGGCTGATGGCTTAGTACAATTCAAAAAAGGTTTCAAAGGACGTTCATTCGTTGATGTTGTTCCTTTCAGTGATGCTGACTTATTGGCTTACGCTGTAAAAGTTGCTAAAAAACATGGTGTTGCGGTTGTAAAACCAGTTTCATCAGTTGTTGAAGTGGCAGAAGTTGCTGCTCCAAAAGTAGCAAAAAAAGTAGCTGCTCCAAAGGCAGAAGTTGTAGCTGAAGCAGTAGAAGTTGCCGCTCCAGTTGAAGCAGCAGCAGTTGAGGCTGTTGAAGCTCCAGTGAAAAAAGCAAAGAAAGCTCCGAAAGAAGAAATCTAAGAGCATATTAAAGAGGAAATAAAGATTAACTTTAATCTAAAATTTTCGCTTATAGAAAAGACCTATTCAATTTTTGGATAGGTCTTTTTGTGTTTGGACAACTTATAGACCCTATATTTCGTTTCAAAATAAATTCCCTCTTACAATCTATGCAAAAAATATACATCCTCCTTTTCACGCTCCTCCTTGCTTTTTTATCTACAAAGGCCCAAGATAATCAACGCTATATGGCTCTTTCACTGGTGAATGTTGATTATCGAAATTCGCAGATTGACCAAATCAATAAAGCGGCTGATATTGGGATGAATGCCGTCATTATTACGGTGCGTTGGGATGTTATTTTTCAGTTTAAAGCTAATGCTGCTAACCCGTGGGAACAATATGATTTGCAAATCCAAACTGCCCGAAGCCGTGGGATGAAGGTTTGCCTTCGTATGTGTATGTACACGTGGTGCAATACCAAGGTAATTGGGGGACCCGAAGACAATACTGTACCCTCTTGTGATGGACTCCCCAATGCCGACCGCATGATGGGTTACGATGTTTCTGGCAAAAATAAACGCCTTCAACAGCAAGCTACGGGCTATAATGGTTGTGATTTGATTGATGATTGTGGACACATTTTAGTATATAGTTTTGCTTCAAAAGCCTTTCAGGAACGCACTCAGAATTTTGCTAAGTTAGTCGCCAATCGTTACAAATATTTATTGGATAAAGATGAATTGCTGTATATGTGCGTGGTGAATACGCCCGAGCAAGAGTTTGGATTTCCTTATAAAACTACCAAAGGTTCAGACGGTGGTTTCAATGCCATTTTTGATTATTCTATCACTGCCATTCAAGGATTTAGGGAGTTTTTGAAGAATAAATATGGAAACGATTTTAAAAAATTTCAATTGGCTTGGGGCAATCGGGGGAAGGATTTTAATAGTTTTGATACCGTTGAACCAACCCCACCTGTGGGTTCTTTTTCATGGGGTGTTTTTATTGGAAACGGAAAACATACCCAAGATTGGTATCAATATCGACATACTTTATTGAAGAATTTTTCGATGAATTTTCTGAAATCTGTCAAGGGAATTGATGCCCGAATCAAGGTGATTATTGACTATGGTTCAGTTACGGAAACTCGTAATGGTACTTTTGGATTCAAGGATATTGGCGAAGGAACGGATGGCATAAAAGTAAATGATGCACCCCAAACCGACCACCGATGGATTACGGATATTTGCCGAACTAATATGCCCGATAAGTGGATTATGAACGAAGCTGAAGGACCTTATGCCCCCCAGCAACAGTTTGAGGAATGTTATACGCACGGGGCAAAATTGGTGAGTGCTTTCAGCTACGATTTGAACGATTCCAAGCAAAAAAATATGCTCGCAGACGTTATAAACAAGTATATTAAGGGCTCAAACGGTTTGATGAAACCCATTGAAACTTGCGGGGCGGCTTTGTATCGAGTAGATGATATGCTAACGGACGATGGTTGTAATACGTCTGACCGAGTGAATTTTTCTAATGGTTGTCGGAATTATAAAGCATGGCGAAATGTGTATGATGATAACGGAAACAGGCCTGTGAGAATGTTTTTGAATGAGGAATACACCACTGATATTCGGTATAATCAGCCCATTTCTGACTATTCAACTTGCGGGTCAATTCCTAATTTTAAGGATAATTATAACAATAGTTGTATAAAATTAATAAACCTCTCCAATGCTCCTGATTCATACAAAGGTTCGGTTGAAAGTATTGATTGTCAGGAGATTACTGGTTTTGTGTTAGACACTAAAAATCTTGAAAGTATCTTGACGGTGGATATTTATGTGGATAGTCTCAAAATTGGAACTACTCAAGCAAATTTGGGTAATCGTCCAGATTTGGTAACCACATACGGAAATGCAAAAGCCTATTTTCGTTTTTTCAAATACACTTTGCCCGATACCGCTTGGTTTAAAAGTGGGACACGGCACAAAATTACTGCCCGATTTGGAGGAACGAACAAAGCCCTTTCGGCAGTCAATGAAACGGAAAAATCCTTGCGTTGTTCGGGTAGTGGTTCAGGGATTTGTGGGGTGAAATTTCGTTTAGGAATTACGCCCGATTCTTTATCTAACGTATATCCAACAGGGGCAGAATTTGAGGTAGCGGTTAGTTCAAATTTGAAATGGAAAGTGGATAAATCGGTGGCCTGGGTAAAGGTTAGTGCTGATACGGGTTCTTTTGACAAGGCTTTTCGAGTAAAAATATTGGCTTCTTCTGAAAAAGATACTCGCACAGGTAAGGTAACTGTTACGGGCGAGGGCATCACTAAAACCATTTTTGTTACGCAAAAAGGAGTAGGGGAGAAGTGTGCCGATTGTAATGTAAACCCCGTCATCATTGAACCCGACCCCGTAAAAGGTCCTGTGGCTTCTTTGGCGTATCGTGGTTTGGTAGAGAAGGCAAATTGTTGTTCGGTGAAAGGATATGCTTTGAATTCAGACAATTATGACGATATTTTGACCTTAGATTTTTATTTGGATAAACAAAAAATAGGCTCAACTCAAGCTAACCGAGGTTATCGGTTTGACTTGAAGAATACGTTGGGAAGCGAAAAACTGTTCTATAAATCCTTTTGTTTCGATATTCCAGCCACGGCTTGGGCATTGTATAAAGATGGCAAATCGAGGAGATTGACCGTAAAATACGGAGGAACGATTACGCCCTTGCCCGAAGTGGAAATCAACGTTTTGACTTGCCAAGAAAAACAAATTTGTCAGGAAACCGATTTGTGCATTAATACCAATGATTACGATAGAGAAATTACCGTTTATCCAAACCCCACCAACGGCAAATTTACCACCGAAATCTACTCCCTTTCCGACCAAAGTAGTGTTTTTAAATTCGTAAAACCAAACGGGCAATTACTGAAAACCACGTCTATTTTCTTGAATCAAGGTTTGAATAAAGTTAGTTTAGACGTTTCTGAGATAACAAATGACGTCTTGTTATTATCTATTGAAATGGAAAACGGACGGAAGTTATTGGGGAAAATTATTAAAGTAAATTAAAACAAATTTCCTCAAATTTCCCCACATTCTCTATGAAACTCCCAATTTTATAGCTGGTAAGGTTTTTTTACGTTCATATTTTGGATAAAACTTACTAATCAAGACTATGAATATCAAACAAATTTTGGGAGGATTCCTAACCATTTTGGGCATCGGGGGAATTGCCTATTCGGCTATTTTATTTATGAATGGCACAAATGGAAAACATGATGTAAAATCGCTGATTGTTTACGCTATTTTGGGTTTTGTGTTTTTTGGTGCTGGGATAAAATTGGTACAAACCTTAAAAGAGTAAAAGGGATTAAATTTAAGGGATTACAAAATGGGCTATAACTCAATTTAAAAGCCACGATTTACTATTTAACTATAGTAAATCGTGGCTTTTGGTACGTTGCATGATTTCTAATAAACAAACTCTCCAAACTCAGAATTTATCGTAACCTGCTTATTTTCAGAGGCTTCCACTCGTCCGATGATTTGGGCTTTGATACCGAATGATTGAGCGATGTCGATAACCGTTTGAGCGTATTGTGGATTGATATAAACCTCCAAACGATGTCCCATATTGAAGACTTTATACATTTCTTTATAATCTGTACCGCTTTCGGCTTGAATCATTTTGAAAAGTGGAGGCAATTCAAAAAGGTTATCTTTGATGATGTGAACGTTATCCACAAAATGTAAAACCTTCGTTTGGGCTCCTCCCGAACAATGCACCATGCCATGAATGACAGGACGTAATTCATTCAAAAGGGCTTTCACCACGGGGGCATACGTGCGAGTAGGCGAAAGAATTAACTGTCCAACGTTCAGCGGAGTTCCCTCCACAATATCAGTCAAATTTTTTGAACCACTATACACTAAATCTTTGGGAACGGCAGGGTCGAAACTTTCTGAATACTTTGTGGCTAAATAATGCCCCAAAACATCATGACGAGCAGAAGTGAGTCCGTTTGAACCCATGCCGCCGTTATAAATTTTCTCGTAATTAGCTTGCCCGTCCGAAGCAAAACCCACAATCACATCTCCGTCTTGAATGGTGTGATTAGAGATAACATCCGAGCGTTTCATGCGAGCAACCACCGTAGAGTCCACGATGATGGTACGGACTAAATCGCCCACATCAGCAGTTTCGCCACCCGTACTCCAAATACCAATGCCATTATCCCTGAGCATCTCCAAAACTTCTTCCGTTCCGTTAATGAGTTCGGCAATTACTTCGCCTGGAATTAGGTTTTTATTTCGCCCTATTGTGCTGGATAAGAGCATATTATCAACAGCTCCCACACAAATCAAATCATCGGTATTCATTACTACGGCATCTTGGGCAATGCCCCGCCAGACGGAAATATCGCCAGTTTCTTTCCAATATAGATAGGCTAAGGATGATTTTGTACCCGCACCGTCGGCGTGCATGATGTTGCAATAAGTATCATCTCCACCCAACATATCGGGTGAGATTTTACAGAATGCTTTGGGAAAAAGCCCTTTGTCGATTTTCTCGATGGCCTTGTGTACGTCTTCTTTGGAGGCAGAAACGCCTCGTTGCATATAACGGTCAGTCATTTTTGGTGGTGAATGAATATCTTTCACAGTACAAATTTACTCAAAATCCTTCTTTTGT